>JBBRVM010000250.1:0-5885 GCA_038246865.1 Burkholderiales bacterium | reverse complement strand
TGGGGAATCCGCACCGTGTTTGAACTCCGGGAATTCACCCAGCAGGCGCTCCGCCGACCAGTCGCTCGCGCTGGCCTGCGTGTAGCAAGCCTCCTGCAGCAACGTGTAAATCGGATGGGTGTCGAACGACTGCGCATGTTCGATGCCCGACAGGAAATTCCAGTTCATTTCGCGGCCCTGTGGAGTGTCAACGAATGCTTCCTCGATCAAGTAATGCACCGCCTCAAAGCCGTCGCTCATGCCAAACGACAAGCCTAGTTGAAGGAAGCGTTGCGCAGTGAGACGACCACCGCTGGGCATCTGAACATCGTTTTCGGAAAGATACTTAACGATGTCGCGCACACGCTGCACATCATTCGGATAGCGCTCGTAGTAGCGTCGATTTTTCGCGATCACACGCGGATAAGTGGCGCGATAGACGTCGTCCGCCGTGGCGGTGAGCGATGGAATGCCACCGGTGATCAGCACCTCCTTCAAAGCTTCCGGCGCAGACGACAAGTAGTTCATGGCGCAAAAGCCACCGAAACTCTGCCCGAGAATGCTCCACTTTTTTTCGCCAATCAATGCTTTACGAATCGCTTCCGCATCGCGCACGATGTTGTCAGCGCGAAAGTGTTGAACGTAGTCTGCCTGCGCTTCGGGCGAATTCAGGTGACGCAATGTCTGCGCCGTGATCGGAGTCGATGCGCCGGTACCGCGTTGATCCAGCAACAAAACGCGAAACTCCGTGAGTGCCCGCTTGATCCAGCCACTGGCACCACCGGGACGTGGCGAACCGGAGCCCGGTCCGCCCTGAAAGAACACGAGATACGGCAGGTCTGCATTTTCTTTGCCGGGCGCAATCGCCTCTCGCGCGAAAACGCTGATTTTTATCGAGGGGTTGGCGTAATTCAAAGGCAAGTCAAACCGATGTGACTTGAGGATGAGTCCGGGGATGGCGTGGGTTATTGACAGCATGGCGCAAGGTCGTGGGCGGAAATATGACTAAAGAATAACTTCTTGTTTGATTTCACTCAGACGCAATGCCTTCCGCAAAGCGCATACTTCACGCCTATCCACTTTGCTATCAGGAGTCCATCCGCATGGAGTTTCGGGACTACTACCAGATTCTCGGCGTCGGAAAGACTGCTGATGCCGATGAGATCAAAAAAGCGTTTCGCAAGCTGGCGCGCAAATATCACCCGGACGTGAGCAAAGAGCCCGATGCTGCGGCACGCATGACCGAGCTGAATGAAGCCAACACCGTGCTCTCTGATCCGGAAAAACGGGCGGCGTACGACCGGCTCGCGGCAGGTGGACAGGGCCATCGCGCGGGGCAGGATTTCCGGCCACCGCCTGACTGGAATGCCGGGAACGAGTATTCCGGTGACGGCATGAGTGCCGCAGAGGCGGCGCGCTTCAGTGAATTTTTCTCCAGCATGTTTGGCGGTGCCACAGGCGGCGATGCCGGTGCAGGCGGCGCTGGACGGGCGGGTGGGCGCAGAGCGCGCAGCGCAGGCGAGCAACAAATGCGTGGCGAGGATCATCATGCCAAAGTGGTGATCGACCTGGCCGACGCCTACACCGGCGCAACACGGGCGATCAACCTTCGCGCCGCGCGTCTGGACGAATCGGGCCACGTGGTCGCCGACGAGCGTACGTTGAACGTGAATATTCCGAAAGGGCTGAAAGAAGGCCAGCATATTCGACTCGCCGGGCAGGGCAGCGCGGGCTTCGGCGGCGGGCCGTCGGGCGACCTGTTTCTGGAAATTAGCTTCGCCGCAGACGCGCGCTATCGCATTGACGGTCGCGATGTGACAGCCATCATGCCGCTCGCGCCGTGGGAAGCGGCGCTGGGTGCGGCGATTGAAATGCCGACGCCGTCGGGCAATGTGCAGGTTAAGGTGCCGTCAGGCTCGCAGGCCGGGCGCAAGTTGCGCCTGAAAGGGCGCGGCATTCCCGGCGATACACCGGGCGATCTGTATCTTGAAATCTCGGTCGTGTTGCCACCGTCCGACACCGTCGCGGCGCGAGCAATGTAAGAAACCATGGCGCGCGAAATGCCGTTCAATCCACGTGATGCGGCCACCACCGCGAAAGGAGCATGAGCATGAGCATGAGCATCAGCAATGACAGCATCGTTTCTGGCGTGCTCATCGATGAGGCCACGCTGACGATTGTCGAGTTGGCGAATGCCTGCTCGGTCAAATACACGTGGGTCGTGCAACACGTTGAAGATGGCCTGCTTGAGTGCAGCGACGGCGCAATGACCGCAGCGATCTCGAACGCAGATGCCTCAGAATGGCGCTTCGCCAGCGCCGCGCTGATCCGCGCACGCCGACTCGCCAACATCGAGCGCACGTTCGATGCCAACGCAGAGGTGGCGGCGCTGGTCGTTGACCTGCTTGAAGAGGTCGCGACGTTGAAGCAGCAGCGCTTCGCAGAGCACAGACAATAGCGATAGCAGCAATAACGATCACCGCAAAAAGGAGAAACTATGGAACCTACCGAATCCAGCAAACTCATTCTTGACTACGCCTACGAACACGAGTCCGCGCTGCCAAACCACATTTGGTTAACGCAGCCAACTGGCGGCTCCGTGACCGACTACACCTGGCGACAAACAATGGATCAGGCGCGCCGCATGGCGACGCACTTGAAAAGTTACGGCTTCGCACCGGGCGCGCGTATTGCGATTCTCAGCAAAAACTGCGCGCACTTTTTCATGGCAGAACTGGCAATCTGGATGGCCGGCGGCACCACGGTCGCGATCTTTCCGACGGAAACGGCTGACACCGTGCGCTACGTGCTCACGCACAGCGAGGCGAGCCTGCTCTTCGTCGGCAAATTGGACACCTGGGAGCATCAGGCGAGTGCGGTGCCCGCTGGCTTGCCCTGCATCACGTTCCCGTTGGCACCGGCGTCTGCCCGCTCTTCGTTTGCCGGATGGGACGCCATCGTCGCCGAAGCCGCACCCATCGAAGGTAAACCTGCCCGCGCAGCGGATGACATCGCCATGATGATGTACACCTCTGGCTCGACCGGCACGCCCAAGGGCGTGATGCATCGCTTCGACCGCATTACACGCGCGGCTGAAGGCGTTGTCGGCAACATGCGCAATGCCATTGGTCCGACCGAGCAGATTCGAATTCTTTCGTATCTGCCGCTGGCGCACGTGATGGAGCGTGCATGGGTTGAGTGTGGCTCCATCGTGGAGGGTGAGGCCCACCTTTTTTTCGCCGAAACGCTGGACACCTTCGTCACCGATTTGCAGCGCGCACGGCCCACCATATTCGTCTCGGTGCCCCGGCTGTGGCTTAAATTCCAGCAGGGCGTATTCCAGAAGATGCCGCAGAAAAAGCTCGACCTGTTGCTTTCGATTCCGATTGTGCGCGGCATCATTGGCCGCAAGATCCTTACCGGACTAGGTCTCGACTCAGTAAAGCATGCGGGTAGCGGCTCAGCGCCGATTCCAGCGCCGCTCATTGCCTGGTACCGAAAACTCGGACTAAATCTGGTCGAGGGTTATGGCATGACCGAAGACTTTGCATATTCGTGTACCTCCTCCATTGCGCTAAATGCACCTGGCTACGTTGGCTCCCCGATGCCAGGCGTCAAGGTTCGCCTTTGCGAAGACGGTGAGGTGTTGGTCAAATCACCGGGGCAGCTTGCGGGCTATTTCAAACAACCCGAGCTTGACGCCGAGAGCTTCACCGAAGATGGATTTTTTCGCACCGGTGATCTGGGCGAGTTGCGCGCGGACGGCATGCTGAAACTCACCGGGCGCAAGAAGGAATTGTTCAAGACCGCCAAAGGCAAATATGTCGCGCCAGCACCGATTGAAAACACCATCAACGCCAACCCGATGATCGAAATGTCAATGGTGTCGGGCGTCGGACAACACGCGCCCTATGCAGTCGTGGTGCTCGCCGAGAATTTGCGACCCACCCTCGTGGACCCAGCGGTCCGTGAGCAGGTGACAGCCGATCTGGGTGCGCTTTTGACCGAGGTCAACCGTGAACTGCCCGACTACGAAACGATTCGCATGATCGTCATCTCGCGAGATACGTGGAACATCGATAACGGCTATCTGACTCCCACGATGAAAATCAAACGCGCCCGCATCGAAGCGGCGCTCGCCCCGCAGGTGGAGGGCTGGTATTCGAAACCCGGTCCAGTGGTTTGGGCCTGACCCATCGGATAGATACTCGTGTGAACAACGTCATGTCGCAGCGATCTCGCCGTTCGCTATTCGTCAATCGTGATCGATGTAGCTTTTCTATGGAAGCTATATTTCATCGGGGCTAGATTCGAAAACTGTATTTATCGACATTTGCAGAAATGTCGATCCAGCCCCTATGAAGCGGTTCTTTCAGCGCGAAGCTGCTCGCTTCTTCTCAGTACTCGAGTCGGCGAACGGTGATGCGCCCCTGCGCGCCAAATTCGCCAGGCCTCGCTGCAATTGATGCATCGAAGGCAACAAATTGGCGCAGTCTTAACCCCGTTTCACGTCTAAGTTCGTTACACCCAGCTCACCCTTCATTCGGAGCGACCATGAACCCAACGATCTTTGGCGAAACGCCACCCACCGACTCCCCTTCCGCGCGTCGAAATCGCTGGCGGGGCTTGCTGCTAGGCGCGATGACGCTGCCCCTTGTCGCCGCCCTCTTCCCGATTTCCGCGCACGCATTCTGCGGCTTCTATGCGGGCAAAGCGGATGCCAGTCTGTTCAATGAAGCCAGTCAGGTCGTGCTGGTGCGTGACGGCGACCGCACCGTCATTTCGATGTTGAACGATTACTCCGGGCCGCTCAACGAATTTGCGCTGATCGTGCCGACGCCAACCGTGCTGAAACAGGGGCAAGTGCGAGTTGCCGAGAAGGCCACGTTTGAACGACTCGACGCCTATTCGAGTCCGCGCCTGGCCGAATATCACGATAACGATCCGTGTCAGTTCAGCCTGGGCTGGGGGCAGGACGTTTACCCGCGAGTGATGTACGCCCCAGCTGCGGCGGGCAGCGCGATGCGCAGTGACATGACGATGAAGCGCGACAAAGCGCTCGGCGTGACAGTGGAGGCGCAGTACACGCTGGACGAGTACGACATCGTGAGCCTGTCGGCCACGCAATCCGATGGCCTGGAAACCTGGCTTCGCGAGAACGGATACAAGATCCCGAAAGGAGCGAGCGCTGCGCTGAAACCGTACATCAATCAGGGCATGAAATTCTTCGTCGCGAAGGTGAATCTGAAGGAGCAATCGCGCCTCGGTTACAGCACGCTACGCCCACTGCAGTTTGCGTTCGAGAGCGAAAAATTCATGCTGCCAATGCGGCTCGGTATGTTGAACGCACCGCCGAACAAGGCACAGGATTTGATCATCTACGTACTCACCAAAAACGGACGCGTAGAAAGCAGCAATTACCGCACGGCAAAGCTCGCCGCCAACGAAAATATTCCGCCGTTTGTAAAGCCGAAGTTCAAAGAGTTCTACAAAGCGCTCTACGACAGCTCGACCGCGCGTGAGGACTATCGCGTGGTGTTCACCGAATATTTCTGGGATATGGGCTGGTGTGATCCGTGCGCTGCCGATCCGTTGACGCAGACCGAGTTGCGCAAAGCAGGCGTGTTCTGGGTGGGTGGCGATGATGTGCAAACTTTTGGCAGCCCTTCCGGTTCGTCGACGGCGCTGCCAGCGCCAGGAACCTCGCGCCTGCCCGCTCGTCCGATGCCGCCGACGGGTGGCGGCGCGCAACCTGTGATGCTCACGCGACTGCATGTTCGCTACACCGCAAACACCTTCCCCGAAGACCTGATGTTCACGCAGACCAAAGACAAGCAAAACTGGCAAACCCGCTACGTCATTCAAAACCCGTATGCCGGGTCGGTGGCTGCGTGCAGCGAGTCAGT
>JBBRVM010000249.1:0-5892 GCA_038246865.1 Burkholderiales bacterium | reverse complement strand
TCACGCCGAGCGGCAAGCCACGGTTTGCGAGTTTTTTACGAGTGCGGGACGATCCGTAGTTTCGGGAGACGAACGCTCGTCGCTGAAGCGACGCCTCTTTTCAGTCGGTCAATCAGCCAATCTTGCCGTCTTTGTTCAGGTCTTTCCCGGTGAGCTTTTCAGCGGCGGCTATCGTGGCGCTGCCTGCTTTTTTGGCGGCATCGCCCATCGTAGAGGCTGCGCCCTTACCCGCGTCGGCGACCGAGCTGCCAGCGGCCTTCGCTCTTTCGGCGGCGGCGCTTGCGCTCTCGGCAACGGCGTGACCTGCGTTCTTGGTCGCATCCACCGCATTGCCTGCCAGATCTTTGGCTTTGTCCGCCACGGTGCTTGCACCGTCAGCCACGGCGTGGCCCGCGTCTTTTGCGGCGTGCGCAACCGCGCTGCCTGCATCCTTCGCGGCGTTAGCCGCAGCGCTCGCGGCGTCCCTGGTTTTATCGAGGGCGGCTTGCGCTGCGTCTTTGGCTTTGTCGAATAGGCTCATGGGGGTTCCGAGTGAAGTGTGAGAGCGAGAGTGTAGGCGCAGACGATGAAGACACGCGACGCCGCAAGACAAACGCGCACATTTTCGGAATTGTCGGACGACCGAAATAGATCGCGTGGCCGCGCCCGCTAAACTTCCACGACAAGTACGATGAGCGCGGCGGATCAATTGATTTTCAAGAAACAGCTTTTTACGATAAGCACGACTGCACGGGGACTAATATCGGTATTTGTTGATTGTCGACTAAGTCGCTTTTCTGCGCCTAGCCCCGTATCAGGCGTGCTTTCAGCGATAAGTTGATTTGATGAGCGTGCTGGTTTGTGTACCCGTTTACGACGGTTTGGACAGCGTCGAGCGTTGTTTGTCTGCGCTTTCGGCGTCGCCCGTCAACGCGTCGTTTTCCACTCTCATCATCAATGACGCCTCTCCCGACGAACGCGTCGCGCCGATGCTCAATGCATTTGCCCTCGCAAACCCACGAATTCAGGTGCGCCACAACGCGATCAATCGCGGCTTCACCTGGAATGTGAACCAGGCCTTTGCTGCTGCGAGTGCCGACGAGCATCTTTGTCTGCTGAATTCAGACACACTGGTGACGGCACACTGGCTCGATGAAATGCTGAAATGCGTTGTCGACGATGCGAGTATAGGCACCGTCACCCCGTTCTCCAACAACGCAACCATCTGCTCGTTCCCGGACTTTTCGCGCGCCTGGCCAGTGCCGGACAAGGTCGAGCGCGAACGCATCGCGCGGGCGCTCCGTGAACACCCCACCGCACCTGTCGATCTGCCCACAGGCGTGGGGTTTTGCATGCTGATTTCTGCGGCATGTCGCGCTAAAGTCGGGCTGTTCGATATCGAGAACTTTCCACGCGGCTACGGCGAAGAAAACGATTTCTGCCTGCGTGCAGTGGTGGCTGGTTTTCGCAACGTGCTCTGCCCGAATGCCTACGTCGCGCACGAAGGCGGTGTATCGTTCAGTGAGTCAACGCGAGCATTGATGAAGGTCGGTGGCGAGCGCTTGCTGGCCAAACATCCAAGCTACGAAGCGCAAGTCTCGGACTGGATCGTGCGCGATCCCGTAAGAGCCAGACGAGAAGCCATCACGCGCATCCTGCAGTCGTAGCGCGGAGTCGTTGGCGACCGCGCTACTGCGGCAAATCAAAACGCATGATGCAGAA
This sequence comes from Burkholderiales bacterium, assembly GCA_038246865.1. Classification (GTDB taxonomy): domain Bacteria; phylum Pseudomonadota; class Gammaproteobacteria; order Burkholderiales; family Casimicrobiaceae; genus Casimicrobium. Next base: position 4,191 of record JBBRVM010000249.1, on the reverse strand, counting down.
CTCAGCTGTCACCTGTTCGTGTAGCGTCGCCCCGATGCGTTCATAAAAGCCGGGGCCGTCGGTGCCGAAGTAGAGCGTTGCAAAGCCCAGCCGCCGCGCCTCTGCGAGTAGCGCCCGCACGAGCTGCGTACCAATCCCCTGCCCGCGAAATGCCTTCGCCACAACCATCGCCGCGAGCCACGGACGCAGGTGCGTGCGTTTACTGTCGTCATTTTCGATCAGGTTGACGGTGCCGACGAGCTGACCATCCACTAACGCAACCAGTGACAGTGGGATACACGACGGATCGTGCGTGTTCTGCAAATGCTCGTCAAGATCATCGACCGAAATGCCGTCGACCACATCCGTCCAGAACTCGTCGTAAATCATCTGCGCGACGGCGCGAGTGTGCTGAGTGTGATGAAACAAGTGGGTGATTTCAGCAGCCATGGTTTGGTGATTTCGCAAGGCGCAATCCGCAGGAGTTCCGCCGTCGTAGCCGTTGCACACTCATTGGGCGGAAACTCAAGTGTTCAGCCCACCAACCCAAACCGAATTCGTCCATCCTCACCAACTTCGCGCGTCAGCCGCCCAATCCGCCAGCCATGATTCACATGGGCGACCGCCTCTGCAATCGCGAAAAATAGCTGATGGTTATCAAGCTTGCGGCGGAACAGCGTCGGGATGAGTTCCGCTGCCGTTTTCGCGCCTTCGGCGACTGCGCCGTAAAGATCGTTCATTCGATCTTCGTGGTGCGTCTCCAGGGCTTCTACGCGCGTTTTGATGCCACGAAAGGGCAGGCCGTGTGAAGGCAGCACCAGCGTGTCTTCCTCGCAGTATTTATAGGCCTGCAACGAGGTCACGTAATCGGTGACCGGGTCGGCCAGCGGGGTGACCGGCCAAACGTTGATGTTGGTGGAAATCTTCGGTAGCAGCATGTCGCCGGAGATCAGCACTTTCAGCTCTTCGCAATAAAAACTTAAGTGCTCAGTGGTGTGGCCGTAACCGCCGATGGAGGCCCAGAACTTGCCGCCGATTTCGAGCGTGTCGCCGGGCGTGATGCGGTTGCAGCTCGGCGGACGCGTGGGCACGCCGCCGCTGTAGGTGTTGCCACGATTGGCGGTGACGTCGATCTGCTCTTCGGTCAAGCCATGTGCGCGGAAAAACGCCGCCAGATTGCTGCGCTGATACGCGCCGCTGCCCTCTGCCACGCTGTGCGCAGCGAGGAGTTCCATCAGGCTCATCTCGACGATGATCGGGCCTTCTTTGGTCGCGAAACGCTCGGCGAGCCATTGCGCGTTGCCCAGGTGATCCGGGTGATAGTGAGTGACGATGATGCGCGTGATCGGCTTGCCGCCCATCGTGCCGGCGAAGTGCTGCTCCCAGATGGCGCGCGTCGCTTCAACCCCGAAACCGGTATCGACGGCAGCCCAACCATCGCCCTCTTCGATGAGCCACAAATTGATGTGATCCAGCGCAAACGGCAGCGGCATGCGAATCCACTTGATGCCGGGTGCGACGTCGATGAAAGCACCCGCGGCGGGCGGTGCGTCGTGGGGGAAGGCGAGTGCGGGGTTCATGAGGCGGATGCTAGCGGAACCGTCATATCGTTGACGTTCACGTCAAGCGATAACGGTATTCCCGGATGCGCGAGCGCGATGGCCCATCCATAATCGGTCGGCATAACAACAGGAGGACATCATGAATTCAAGTTTTGACCATCGCCGCACGCTGCTCAAAGCCGCGGCGGCGCTGCCCGCCATCGCGACGTTCGGAATCGCCGCCGCGCAGGTTCCCGCGCAGTCAAAAATCATCGTCGGCTTTGCCGCAGGCGGCGGCGCTGATCTGATCGCACGCATGCTGGCCGACAAGATGCGCGAAGGCCTGTCCGCAGGGACGCAAATCGTCGTTGAAAATCGAACCGGAGCGGCCGGCAAGATCGCAGTGGACGCGTTGCGCGCGTCGGCAGCCGACGGCGGCACGATGTTGCTCGCGCCGCTGGTCACGCCGGTGCTGTCGCAGTTGACCTTCAAAAATCCCGGCTACAACCCGGCGACCGACATGACGCCGATCGGCATGGTCGGGCACTTTCAGTTCGCGCTCGCGGTCCCGCCGAATCATCCAGCCAAGAACATGGCGGAGTTCGTGACGTGGCTCAAGGCCAATAAAGAGAAAGCGAACTACGGCAGCCCGAGCCCCGGCAGCCTGCCGCACTTCTTCGGCATCATGCTCGGCCGCACGATTGGTGTGGACATGGTGCATATCGCGTACAAGGGCGGCGCGCCCATGCTGAACGATCTGATGGGCGGCCAGATCGCCTGCGGCATGGACACCCATATCGAGCTGATTGAACTGCACAAGAGCGGCAAGATTCGCATCCTGGCCTCGTTCGGCGAGAAGCGCAGCGCGCTGATCCCGGACGTTCCGACTATGGCAGAGCTGGGATTCAAGGACGCCACTGGTAGCGGCTGGTACAGTCTGTGGGCTCCGGCGAAAACGCCTCCCGCGACGATTGCGGCGTTGAACAAGGCGTTGAACGTGGCGCTTGCGAATGCTGACGTGAAAGAAAAACTTGCGCGTACGGGCACTGAGCCTGCGACGAGCACGCCTGAGGGGCTGGAGAAATTCAGGTTGGCAGAGATTGAGAAATGGCGACCGGTGATTGTGGCTTCGGGGTTTAAGGCGGATTGATGGTTTTGTCCCCTCTCCCTTGAGGGGAGAGGGCTAGGGAGAGGGTGGCGGTGGCATCCGAGTGCTGCTTGCTGGAGGCATCAACTCACCCGTTCGCCCTGAGCTTGTCGAAGGGTCTTACGAAGCGGAGAGTGCTCGTTTGCCACCAGCGCGCTCTGTCGCCGCGCGGGGCGACCTACTTTCTAGCATTGCCCAGAAAGTAGGCAAAGAGGCTAGCCCCTGCACCCCGCTTCATCCTCCGGTGCTCGCAACGGGCGGGATGCGTCAACGGCACACGAAAGCTTCGCTAACGCTACGCACAGTGTGTGCCGACGACGCATCTACGACCGCCCGTTGCTTCGCTCCTCGGCGCGGGCTGAAGGGGCGTTCGAGCAGATGTTTGATCGTTTCGCGATGAGGACCACGAAAACCCGGATGGGAGCATCCGGGCTACGATTGCTACTCGATTGACTAATCGAACAACACCAACGAGTGCGACAAGGAAAGATTCAATTGTGACTAGTTTGATAGCCCCGACACTTGGTACCAGCACCACCGCTTTGCAGTACTACTGTCTTCACTTGACGTCATCCTACGTCTTGAAAGAATACTTTCTTGCGTTTAACTATCAAGAATGTATTGCCGCTGCCGAAACACGCAAGAGTGAGGTGGGGCCGTGGGCAGTCGAAATGCGACAACAGGGCTACCACGAACTGTTTACTCACTCATTCATCGGCATGTGGGCGGCGTTCGAGGCAGGAATTGAGGATACTGTTGCCGCATTCATTCAGAACAGTTCTGGGGCGGCGGCGAGTGTTGCAGCGAAATTCAAGAAGGATCGGTACCGTATTGAGACTTGGCCGTGGCCAACAGAAACATGCGCTGAAATAGCTCAAAAGCTTGATGGAAAAGCAAAGGAAGCTACGGAGAACGGCGGCGTTGACTTGTGGGCAAGGTTGGCAACGCTCTTTTCGTGGTTGGACGTTGACGTATCGACTGATGCATCACTGTCCATATGGCTGGCGGAAGCGAGCCTAATGCGCAATATCATCGTTCACAAGTACGGAAAAATTGATGCCGGTGATGTGAGCGCTGCTCCTAGGCTCAGCCTGTGGGTAGGGCAAGTTATGCCTTTAGATAGGGACACGTTCAGCGCTTACTACACGGCTATCAGCCAATTCTCTGTTGCGCTCATGAGTGCGATTTCACGCAGTCGCCACGTTCCACGCTAGGCGCGCTGTCCAATATGTCGATCCACTTTTACGTAACTATCATCGCCAAACGCTGATTTGTTCGGTTCGAACGCCCCTTCAGCCCGCGCCGAGGAGCGGAGCAATGGGCGGTCGTAGATGCGTCGTCGGCACACACTTTGCGTAGCGTCAGCGAAGCTTTCGTGTGCCGTTGACGCATCCCGCCCGTTGCGAGCACCGGAGGATGGAGCGGGGTGCAGGGGCGAGCGCTTTTGGTTACTTTTGGGGCGACTGCCAAAAGTGACTGGCCCCGCGCGGCCATAGAGCGCGCTGGTGGCAATCAATCCATGAT
>JBBRVM010000248.1:0-5892 GCA_038246865.1 Burkholderiales bacterium | reverse complement strand
TGCGTGCGTGACACCAAGGCTAGCTACAGCACTGCAGCGGATTCCCTGATCCGCGTGGATAACGTTTGCACTCGCGACGATGGAACGCGTGAGCGTGCGAGTGGGCGAGCCCGAGCCGGTGATCCGAGTGTCGCGTCCAAGCTTGAGGTGACTTTTTTTGAGTTGTTTGGCGAATACCGGTTCTGGGTTGCGGCTGACTACTGGGTTATCGCGCTTGACCCGAACTACAGCTGGGCGGTGGTTGGTCATCCATCGCGCCGCTACGGCTGGATTCTGTCGCGCGAGCCCTCGCTGCCAACGGTTGCAGTGGCCGAAATCATCGGTCGCTTGAAGTCTCAGGGCTACGATGCGTGTGAGTTTTTGGTGACACCGCAAACAGGTGGTCTCTCGCTCAGACGACCGCTCTGCAATACGCTGCCTTGATCATCTTGCGCGCGCTTAGCGCGGTCACGCAAGGTAGAAGTTGTCAGGACTTATCGTCCGGCGGGCGATTACGCAGGAACGATTCCAGCTCCCCCACTTTGGCGGGCTCCAGCATGTCCAGAGAAAGATCCCATTTTGGCGTTCCATCGTCGTCATTAGCGCCGCGCGACTCCCAATCAACGGAGGCGAACGCGGGTTGCTCGCTCTCGAGCGCTTCATGCACCTGAAGTAGCAGCAAGATGTCGCGATAAGCGGCCAGGCTGAAGCCCAGGCGGGAACCGCCGCGATTGTCGTAGAGCAGCTCTTCGAGGAATTTGCGCGCCTCGGGCGTGCCCCAATCGCGTTGCAAAACGGCGACCAGATGCGGGAAAGCTTCCAGCCCATCGTCGAGCGCAAGCTCGTGACCGTAGTTGTCCCAATCTGGCATGCGTCCGTTGAAGTGCGTACGGAACTTCGGAGCCAATTCATCATAGCCCGCGCGATTATTGGTACGCCGGTAGAGATCAAAGATCATCAGCCACGCGGCTGGCGAATCGCGCTCCGAGTTCTGCGATTCGATGTGGTCACGCAAAATATCAATGGCCTCATCGCTGCGGCCGAGATCAACGTACACCTGCGCCTCGTCGGTCACTTGCGAGAGCTCGGTGACGTCGACATGCCGGGTCGTGTCGCCAAGCTGAAACAGCGGATTATTGAGCCGGTCGGACGCTTCACGCTCTGCGATCGCAGTCGACGGCGAGCGCCTCGGCGGGTTGATGGCGCTCGGCTTCGACGCAATCGGTTGCGACGCTGGCGTTTGTACCGGAGCAATCAGCGTCGGAACCGGCGCTGAGTTGGCCGGTGGGCGCCCGCTGATTTGAGTGGACGCCGGTGACAGCGGGTACGCAGGTCGCGTCGCCTCGAAAACATCCTGATCGAGCAGCGTCGGCGGATCGGCGGTCGTAGCCGATGTCGATGTCGAGAACGCCTCCGCCTTGCTTTGTGAGCTTCGTTGCCGCCACAGGAACCCGACCATCCCCAGCACTAGAAGTACGCCTGGAATCCACAACCACTCTCGCCAGTTCCGGCTGGGCGCAGGCGCGGCTGCGGCTTCGGTACCTTTGGCAATTGCCGCCGCGCCCGCCGCCACGCCCGCACCCGCCGCGGCGACGTCGGACTTACCGGTTAGACCAGCAGCGCTCAACTGAGACTGTAGCTCGGCCAGTCGGCGTTTTGCGACCACCAAATCTGCCTCAAGCCGCGGCGATAAATCCTCTTCAATTGGCGTGCTGAGCAACCGCGCGCGACGGTCACTAGCGATCGCGGCCTGCAATTCGTCAGTGACTCGTGCTGTACCCGGAGGTGACGGTTCGAAAGACGGCAGATCGCTGGCAATTTTCAATCGCGGCACCGCCAGTGCAGCGAGCGAGGCATCGGCGACTAGCGCGCTGCTGGCACCGGAACCGTCCTGAACACGAAGCTGATCTGATTGCGTGTTTGCCAAATTTGGGGCAATGCGCAGGGACCTGTCGACGTTAGTAGCAGACCTCGGGACACTGCGCTGCCCGCCTGATGACGAGTCGCCGGCATTGGCTTTCGCAGCGGCTGCTTTAGCGCGGGCTCTCTCTTTGCGTTCAGCTCGATCACCCGCGTTGGAAGCAGCCTTCGCGGCGGATGACGGGGGCGGCACTGCTTCATTCAAGTTCGTGCTGGTGCCCGTCGCCACGGGCGGCGTCAGCACTGGCGCAGGACGCACCGTTTCCGCCGTCTGAAGCGAGGGCGGATCAAGCAGCAGTGTGTAGTCGCGCCGAATCGGACTGTCACAGCCCGCTTCAACACTCACGCGCACGACCGGGTCGTCCACCGATCGATTGCTGCGAACGATCAAAAGCGGAGGGTTTGAAGCCGTTTGCAGCTCGATGCGAGCTTGAGAGATCACCGCGAGCCCATCGTCACGTGAGGGGGGGACCACGCGGAAACAGCGAGCTTCGAGAGAATCCCCGGTTGCACCCAACAATGGAATCGCGAGCCGCAACGGCTGACCCAGGTACGAAGTCACCTGTTCACGTCCGAACGACAGTGCGTGGGCGACGGGCGACCACATTGCCACGCCAGAGGCAACTGCGCACGACGCAGCCGCGCCTAAAGCCAGACGAGACTTGCTAGGTAATCGACGCGTCAATCCGGGCTCCCCATTGAACAGAACACGTGCCTCCGTTGTTATGGGGAAGAGTGTAACGAAGAAACCCTAACTGAGCCATGGTAGAGATCGCTAAGCAACCGACGCAACATTGAAGAACTCACGTTCGCCACGCATTCCTGCGACGCGCGCTAACAAAAGCTCAACGTCGGACGGTGAGTCAACAAAATTGAGGCCTTCGGTGTTGACGAACAGCACGGGCGCAGCGTCATAGGTGTGGAAAAAACGGGTGTAGGCGTCTGACAGCCGCGCCAGATAGCTGGGGCGCATCTGCTGTTCAAAGCGAATGCCGCGCTGGGCCACGCGCTGCACCAGCACGTCGGTCGGTGCTTGCAATGCAATCACCAGATCGGGCGTCGGCGACTGCGGCTGCAGATGCGAGTAAAGCTTGTGATAGAGCTTCAGCTCATCGGAAGAGAGCGTCAGCGCCGCAAATAGTGGGTCTTTTTCAAGCAAAAAATCGGCGACAACCCCACGTGAAAAAAGGCTCATCTGAGACAGAGTTTTCACCTGGTCGGCGCGCTGAAACAGGAAATTTAGCTGCGTGGCTAAAGCGAACCGCTCTGGCTCGGCATAGAAACGCTCCAGAAACGGATTCTCCGCTGGGGCCTCCAGCAGCAAATCGCGACCGAGTTTCTGGGCGAGTTTGCGCGCAAGGCTGGTCTTGCCAACGCCGATGGCCCCTTCCACGACGATGTATCGAAGATCGTTCAGTTCCATGCTGAATTGTGGCTCAGTTTCTGGATATCGGAATGGGCAATCCGTTGCAGGCAATCGCGCGCACTTCCACGTCCCGGAATCACAGCTTCGGGCGCAATTTCAATGAGTGGCATGAGCACAAAGTCGCGCTCGTGCATGCGCGGGTGGGGCAGGGTCAAATCGGTCGTGTGAATTGCCGCATCACCGTACATGAGCAGATCAATGTCGAGCGTTCTGGCCGCATTGCGCGCGGCGTTGCGCATGCGCCCCTGCGCGGCTTCGACACGGGATGACGCCCGCCACAAGTCGTGAGCGGACAACGTGGTCTGAACAGACATCACCGCATTAACGTAATCGGGTTGCAATTCGTCACTACCCCACGCCGGGCTTTGGTAGAGGGACGATGAGCACACAATCGTAACGCCGGAAAGTGCGTTGATCGCAGCGCGTGCTTTTACCAGCTGCTCCAAGGGGTCGCCAAGATTGCTACCCAGCGCGAGATACGCGATCACCGACGCCGTCACGCGTTGTCGGCTGACCCAGCACCGCCGCTATCCGCGCCACCTTCGTTATCGCGTCGTCGCCCGCGACCGCCACGTGAGCGACGGCGGCGCGCCGGCCCGTCCGTGCCTGTGCCCTCGCCTGAAGGGCTCGTATGGCGCGCCTGCGCACGTTGCCGCTGGCTAATCAGTTCCTGCCGAATATCGGGGTCAGACTCGATGAAATTAGTCCACCAGTCGGCGAGTTCCTGCTCCACTTCGCCGGCGGCTGCTCGCAGCAGCAAAAAGTCATACGCCGCGCGGAAGCGCGCTTGCTCAACCACGCGTAGCGCAGCCTTGCTGGTGCGCTGCTCGAACCGGGGCTGCATGAGCCAGATTTCGCGCGTCACGCCAGCAAATCGCTGCGGCAAGGTGATGGTTTCACGCTGACCGTCGATGACTTCTTCCATCGCCTGCATCAGCGCAGGAATGCGGTTTTCGCCGCCCGCTTCAATCTCGCTCCAGCGTTTTGTGACTTTGTGCCAGAGCAGGCTGGCGAACAGGAACGCTGGCGAAACCGGCTTGTCCTCGCGGACACGGCGATCCGTATTGTCAAGCGCTAGCTCGATGAACTTTTGTCCACCCGGCTGCTTGTAAATCAGGTCGAGCAGCGGCAACAAACCTTCGGCCAAACCATGTTTACGCAATGCCGCAAGGGTCTCATTCGCATAGCCCGAAAGCAGCAGCTTTTGAATCTCGTCGAACAGCCGTGCAGGTGGCACGTTTTGTATGAGATCGGCGTGTTCAAGAATCGGCGCGGCCGTCGTTTTCGCGATTTCACATTTGAGTTTGACCGCGAGTCGTATCGCGCGCAGCATGCGCACCGGGTCTTCGCGATAACGCGTTTCGGCTTTTCCGATCAGGCGCAGCGTGCGCTTCTGGACGTCTTTGAGTCCGCCCAAAAAATCAACGACGACATCGCGCATTGGGTCGTAGTACAGCGCATTGATCGTGAAGTCACGCCGTGCTGCGTCTTCGGCCTGGGTGCCGTACACATTGTCCGAGGTGATGCGCCCAGTTGAATCGGATTCAACTTCGCCCGCTCCCTTGCTGCCGTCCGTCGTTTTGACGGTATTGCTGCGAAAGGTTGAGACTTCAATCGTCTCGTCGCCAAACATGACATGAACCAGCCGGAAGCGACGCCCGATGATGAAAGCGCGCCGAAACTCGTGTTTCACGTCCTCAGGCCGGGCGTTCGTGGCAACGTCGAAATCTTTGGGTATCACGCCGAGCAAGGCATCACGCACTGCACCGCCCACGATGTAGGCCTCAAACCCGGCACGCTGCAACTTGTCGCAGACGTACACGGCGTTCTTGCTCATGTGCTCGCTATGGATACCCAGTGCTTTACCGGAATGTTCCTTGCGGACAGCTGTTTTTTTGGGAAGGACGCGCTCGATGAATGCTTTGATCACTCGGCAAAACCTAGGTGGGCGCATCGGGCGGGCCGCAGTCTGTCGACACGGCTCGTGGATGCAGTGCCCCGCAGCGTCGTCATGTCGTTAACCGCATGGCGCCACTGTCTGCGTGTGCTGGTGGTTACGGAAATGACCCCGCGGGGCGGTGGAAGGGTGATTCGCTTTAACCCGATTATATCGGGCATGACGGCACGGCGCGGGCTGCGCGTCAGTTTCCAGCCAGCATCGACGGTCTAAAATTGCACAATCCATCTTCCCAAGAGCGACACCCACGTCATGAGCTTCGACAAACTCTCCTCCGGTCGCGACGCGCCCAACGATATCAACGTCGTCATCGAAATCCCGATGAACGGCGAGCCGATCAAATACGAAGTCGACAAGGAGAGTGGCGCGATTTTTGTTGATCGCTTCATGTCGACCGCAATGCATTACCCGTGTAACTATGGCTATATCCCGAAAACCCTTTCCGGGGACGGCGATCCGGCGGACGTGCTGGTGCTCTCGCCGGTGCCCCTGATGCCTGGCGTGGGCACGGTTGACATCGCGAAATCGTTTTACGTCGCGCCGAAATTGATCTGGCTGTCGCACATTATTGGCGGGCTGGCGTTTGGTTTTGGCATGACGCTAGCGTCCG
>JBBRVM010000247.1:0-5938 GCA_038246865.1 Burkholderiales bacterium | reverse complement strand
GGTATTCAATGAGCGTCTGCATGGGCACGCGAGTACCCCGGAACACGGGGGTTCCACCTAGAATATCCGGGTGCGACACGATAACGGTAGATTGGATCATGCGTTCACTCTAGGCCAAGTTGGAGCCGCGTTCAAGTGGGGGACAGACCACGTTTTCCTATCGAACTCTATAGTAACTTTGCTATTCTGATCACCCCACACCGATGGATAAGGATATCCACCATGCCCCGACGCGCCCGCATCGCCGTACCCGGCATCCCCTGGCACATCATCCAGCGCGGCAACAACCGCAGTGCTTGTTTCTACGCCAACGAGGACTACCACCGTTATCTTGAGACGCTGTCAGACATGTCGGCACGTTACGACTGTCAAATCCATGCCTACGTATTGATGACCAACCACGTTCACCTGTTGCTGACACCGGTACGCAAGGACAGCGCAAGCCTCCTGATGAAACACCTGGGACAGCGCTATGTACAATATATCAACCGACACTACCGTCGCAGCGGCACTTTATGGGAAGGCAGGTTTCGCTCCTGTCTCGCGCAGAAAGAAGAGTATGTGCTGACCTGCTACCGTTACATCGAACTCAATCCTCTGCGTGCCGGCATGGTGGCACATCCGCGTGACTATCGGTGGTCAAGTTATCGAAGCAATGCAGAAGGAGAGGCCAACCCGCTGATCATTCCACATCACGAATATGAACGCCTTGGTAGGACAGCGCCAGAACGGCGCACTGCGTATCGACAACTCATTTCGGCACACATCGACCCGGAATATATCGCCGAGATCCGCGCAGCGACCAACGGTAACTATGTGTTAGGCAATAACCGATTCAAGGAAGAGATCAGCCGCATGCTCAAACGACGCGTCACGCCAGGCAAGGCCGGGCGGCGAGCCAGAGGCGAGGATGAGGCGAGGTAATTGTGGTCTGTCCCTGAGGTTTCCCCGCATTTATATCGCCCTCACATAAGCGCGCGTAGCCTGTTCACCCAATGGCGGAATCGCATTCCAAGGCAACAACTGTCGCAGATAGTGTGGCGCCGCATTGAGAATGCGCCGGCCCAAAGTAATGACAGAAATTTCACGGCGACTCGCTCGGCGCGTAGCCATGAACTGTAATTCGAGTTGTTGTTGCTTGGCACTTTCACCAATCAGTCGCTGGACAAACAACGCTAAGTGCGCAATCAGCAGCAACATTTCCAGGCGCTTTTTGCCACGAGAACGAGTGACTTCCAGTCCCAACCCCACGCGTGGATTCTTGGTATCGCGAAACGATTGCTCGATCCGCATGCGCTGCGAGTACAGCCCGACAATCGCCTCGGCACTCAAATGCCGCAGCCCGAGACTGCTTACCAGCAGCCACGGCTCGCGCGCGCTGCGGGCGTTCTTGGCGCTGCCGCGTCCTTTGCGTTTGGCACCATAAATGTTGCGGCAGTGCCGACCCTTCTTCGGGCGCTTACTCAATACCGCGCGTACCACAACCGGATTGCTGCGTGCGTAGGCGCCACGGCCTAAGTCGCGAACCTGCGCGCGGGCCTGACCATACAGATCACGCGCGGGCGTCCAAGGCCCAGTGTCTCCCAACCGCACGCGATTGCGCCCGCGAACGCGTCCCACGAACTGCCAACCCTGCACCATGACATTCTTGAACCAGGGGGCATGGAACCCCGCGTCCGTCATCCCAATCGGCTGGCTGCCCACCGGCAGTATCTCGGCCAGACGCTGGAGAAAACGCTGATGTACTTTCGCGTTGCCCAGCAACTTCTGTGGATGGACTTCTTCATACAGCGTGACCGAACGCCCCTCAACCACAACGCTGGCGCGCAACAGCTGCCAACGCTGGTCTTGGCTCAGGTCTGACCAGTCAACGACCACCAAGAGCGGCGACACATCTTTCAGCCAGCACTGCGCGACACTCCGATACAACGCGTTGCGCGCCAGATGTAGTCCGCTATTGCCGAGCAGCCGATCCACGCTCTTGATACGGTGCTTCAGCGCCGTATCACCGCCCAGGTTGAGCGCAATCGCCGACAGGCTGGTGATGCCCCCGCGAAGCAACGCTGCCGTTGCTCGCTGCACTGCCGCCGCTCGCTTGGCGTGCAAACTCGTCAAACACGGATCCAGCACTCGCGTTAAGATTGCATCCGCATGCATGGCACACCTCGCTTATTCGCCTCGACAACGAAAAGCGCGGTACAAATGTGCCATGCATGCACTGTTTTACGCGCAGACTATTCTTTATCTGCTTGGTTTTCAAAAATTATTTGCGGGGAAACCTCAGGGTCTGTCCCCTATTTCTACCATGGACGTCCCCTATTTTCCGCCCTGTGGGGCATATCACTCTCGCTTTCGAGCAAGCAGCGCCGATGGAGCTTTGACGCCAAACCCATGGGATTCATTGTCTCTCATGTATCGATTGTTCTTCAATTCAACGAAATTGTCGGCATTGATGCAAGCGTTCGGCTCCAGAACGAAGTGCATGATGTTCGTTTTGACTGAAGACGCGTTGTCGTCAAGACCGATCCAGTGGCCTGTCTCATGCAGGATCACGCTGAACAGATCGCATGGGGGACTTCCAAGACTGCCGACCGCAGCGCTGCCATCCGAGGGGAGTCCGCGCATCAAATGATCGCGGGTGTTCAGCTCCACTCTGCTTTCCGCCGGCGTGGTGCAAGCGATGATGTCTTGCGAACCTGTGTCTGGCGCTGGGCACGCGGTCGCACCATCGTCGCGCAGTACGATCAAGTACGTGAACGGGCTCTGATCACAGAGCGCGGTCTGGATCGGTGCGAACAACGGACTTATCGTCGCCTTGGGCCAGTCACACAGCCGCTTTTTCGCCGGGTCATTGGGCGACAGCCTCTCGTAATCGGAAAACTCCCCGAACTCGCCGCGGGCGTTGCTGCGTCGCAGTTTCGCTTCAAATTCGCCGTACGTGAGCCGATCATTCAGCGACACGTTCGGCGGAATCGGGTCGAGACGCATACTGCTTCGCAGAGCGCCTAGGAATGTCTTGTCGATCCAGATCTCATCACCAAAGGCGAGAACCGCCATCGTATCGGCGCCGCAATTGCGGCAGGCGGCCGACCACACCCTGAGCGCTTTCCGAACCATTGCACTCAGTAGCCGGCTTTCGGCCGGGCTCGCATTCTGAAATTCGACTCGAAGCGATCTTGTCTTCGAGAAGAAAGATTCGTTGTTCGCAGGACTCCGATCAAGCGGTCCCTGATAGCAAATGTACCTGTTGAGCTCCGGGTCGTGGAGCAGGCCAGCTCCCGGCGGAAGTTCTCGTTCGGGAGGTGCACCCCGGGACCCGCGATCCTGAGCGATGAGTGTTTTCGCTGGAGGCGATAGCTGCCCAGCGACGGCAGACTCAGTTTCGCTGATGAGTGCGGCAAAGCCGGATGCTGCGAAAAACGCGAGCATTAGAAGAAGCGGCACGATGATCTACCTCCGGTTCAGTCCGCGAATACGTCGGGAGTTTTCTTCCACTCACTCCAACTGGTGGTGAAGTCCGTAGGGAAGCGTTTCAGCACGCGCTTTTCGCCCTTTGCCTTGAGCCTGGCGTTATTGTCCCAGGCTGTCTGACCGAGCTCTCGGACGCCCTTGTAAATGATCATCACCTTGGCCTTATCGACCTTCGAATCCTGCATCGCGATCCGCAATATTTCGTCAGCTTCCTTGCGCGGTCGGTCCTGAGTCCAGTACAGGTAATCATGCACAATGGCTGCGTACGCGTATCGTCCTTCCGGTCTGGCGATGGACCAGAATGCCCGGGGGATGCTCGTCAGGTCGCATGTGAAGCCGATGGGCACCGTCACCGATTTGTAGTTTTGGTCTTTGTTGGGCCTCCAGATGAGCGGGGCAGTTTTCAGATAGTAGAAGTCCCAGTCTCCGAATGGAGTCAGTGCCGGCGGAGGGGCGATGGTTGCGTGGCTATCGCTGTTCTTGAGCTCCGCCAGCTGGGCCTCGATTTCCGCCGGCCTGTTTTTGATGACGGTTTCCATGAAAGAGCGTCGTTCTTCGGCTTCGGTTTTACCCGGCAATTCTGCGGATAGAGCCGTACCCGTCCACATCGTGAGAGCGATGAATGGCAGTAGCACCGATCTTTTCATCCAAGCTTGCATATGTTTTGCCTCTCGTGGTCTGCCAAATTTGTCGAATGGAAAACGCGACGACGACGCCCTCTCCACCGCAAAGGTATTAATTGGGGTCTGTCCCCATTTTCTTATGGCTTCGCTGCTGGTAAGGATTATGCCAGCAAAAGCAGCGCCCGTGGCATCAAGCCCTATCTCACGAGCTGGTTCAACGTAGGCTTTAGTGTCTCGATGCTCTACTCGCAAAATCTCGATTGCTTGCCCGAAAAGCTCGCTACGCGTCTCCGGCAGGTTTCCTGATTTTGCTACACGGGCGATAAATTCGAGAGTCTGTGGATTGCCGAGCAATCCATTGAGCCCACGTGCATTGAAATGCTCGACCACAGCCTTGGCGGAATCGGTCCCGAGTGAGGCACTTAGGAAAGCGGCTGCGTCATCATCATCGAAGGGTTCAAGATGTAGCTGGAGAGGTTCCTCTGGGTACTGCTCTCGAATAGCCTCCAGCCCTGTGGCGCTGCGCCAGTCTGCCACACGGCATGATAGAACGAAGCGAGGGTAGTCGAACATACCAAGCTGACGTAGCACAAGATCAGTCGCGTCGCCCTCTCTCTGGGCACTCACCTCATCGAGCGCATCAATCACCAAAGTGTGGGCGTCGCCAAGTAGTGTCCTCGGATCGTAACGGTTAATTAGCTGGCGGGCGGTGCAGCGTGTATAGCCTGGAGAGGTTGCAAGCCATTCAAGTAGATGCGACTTTCCCATACCTGCTTCACCGAGCACAACTAGCGGTTTGGTCTGCTTGAGCAGGTCTGCTTGAGGCAGTTCGACTCGGCCGTCTTGGGTTTCGTGCCAGAGTGTTCGTTCGATGATTCCGTGCACGACGAAATATGATAATTCACTCATGTATTATAAGAACCTTTCCATGAACCCACCTAGCTAGATGCTATCTTGATGATGCCTATAAAGCTTTCTTTATCTAGTATACAGGCCAATGGGGTCAGACTCGATTAACTCCACACGGCGCAATTGTCGCACCATCCCATCGCGCTCACCGCCCCCATCATACCCACCAAGCTCCAAATACCCCCTCCCCCGCTGACTCCCCGACACCTCAACCGCCCCCACCCAATGCCGCCCACTATCATCCATCAGCTAATCATCCACCGCCGCCTCCACCTCAAGTCCAATCCATACTCCGCCACCTGCAATCGCCAGCCGACCGGATAACGCGCACCGTCCACAGCCTGCCAGCACCGCAATGGCGTGAGCTTCACCTGATCGGGCAGCAACGTATGCACGCTACCGTCTCTTTCCACCAGGTTGCCGCAGCTGAACGCATGCACCCCGCCCTGCTTGTTGCGCAGTTGGTAGTACATCACCTCGCGGCCGTCCTCCAGTTGCAGGGCGAACCAGTCCCAGCCGGCTTGGTCTTTGTCGAGCGCGGAGCTGTACTACCCGCGGTCCATCCATGAATCGCCCTGCACGGTATAAACGCTCTCGCCAATACGCAGTTCGCCGCGGGTCGGCAGTCGCGTGTATGAATAGTAGTAAGAGGTGTTACCGGGCGTTGCACTTTTGCGCGACAGGCCGCGCGCTTCCGTGCAGGACTATGGGCTTGTCGCCTGATTGCACGCAGGGACACACCGATGATACGCGGCGGCTACAGTACCGTAATCCAGGGTCTGTCGTGATTGCCACGCCGATCATATTATCCTAGAAACGGCAGTTGAACGGCATGTGCAGTGTGACCCATTGTGTGCAGGGCAAGGCGCAGTGAGGAGGAATAGCAAGCTATTCCGACGAGTTGCAACGCCGCCATGCGCGCAAGGGGGCGCGCT
>JBBRVM010000246.1:0-5939 GCA_038246865.1 Burkholderiales bacterium | reverse complement strand
TGATCCGCGTGGCGCAGGCGCGAAACGAAGTGTTTGCAGTCAAAGCTGCTCCATCGAACCCCAGCAGCCGCCGCAACACCAGTTGTGCATCCGTTCGATCAGCGATGCCATCGCCATCCGCATCCACATTGCAAGTCGCGCCAGCCACGTAGGTTCCACATCCGTACAGATTCACGCTGTAGCTGCCTGTTGCGTCGGCGCTGCTGCCCCAGGTGGTCACGTCGATGTAGTGGGTGCCGGTGGTGGTGAGGCGAAATTGTTCGATGCGCGAATCGCGAATTTTTCCGGAGACGATGTCATCGTTTTCAAACAACACTTCGCGGTTCGGGCCGAGCAAATAGACGTAGGGATCGAGAATCTGCGGCAGCGGCGTCATGCTCTCCAGGTCAATCGAGACGACGTCGCCCGCCGTCGCAGTGAAGCTGTAGCGAACGGTATTGAATTCCGGCCCGCGCACCCCGCCGTGACAGTAGTCTTCCGGGCGCGCCGCGTCGAGCGAACCGGTCTTCGTTTCGCCCATCAGAATCGGCGTGACCGTCGCACAATCAACCTCCGTGATGCGTACGCTCACGGCATTCGGCGCAACGACAATCGCCGACGCGGAAGGGTTACTCAAGCCCAGCAAGAACGAGCGGCTGCCCTGCTCGCCAGGGCGATAGATGATGGGCACGTTGACTGTCCTGTCGGTCGCGTCATCAGCCGCCCAAGTCAGTGTGGCGGGTGACGGCGAGGAAAAATCAACGCCTAACATTGCCGTGCCGCTACCCGCAAAAACGTCAACGTTCACGGGCTGCGCGACACCGCCTACGCGGCTCACGGTGAAGCTCACCACGCCGTCGTTTTCGCGCAGTGCAGCCGATTGCTCGTTCCAGCCAAGCCGGGCAACTGACCCGATAACCGCATTAAGCGAATTCGGCACGTCCAGCAATCCGGCACCGCAAATCGCCGTTGTGCAAGTGCTGCCATCGGGGAACGCACGCGCGCCTGCGCGTAACGCCAGATGTGTCTGGTTGACGGTCAGCGCAGGAGCCGCCGCCTGCAACAGCGCCGTAGCTGCAGTGACATGCGGTGCGGCCATTGAGGTGCCGCTTAGCAGGCACGTGCCGTCAGTCGGGCCGCGGGTAGAAAGGATGCTGACACCGGGTGCGGTTAGCGCAATGCCCTTTCCGTAATTGCTGAAAGATGCGCGCGCGCCAGTGATGTCAGATGCGGCAACCGCAAAGGCACCGCGACAGTTCGCCGGCGCGGATGACGACACGTCACCGTTGGAATTACCTGCTGCCACGATTGGCAGAATGCCCCTGGCGCGCAAAGTATTAAATGCGTCCTGATAAGCCCCGCCACACGCGCCAGAACCGCCAAAGCTCATATTAATCATGCGCACCGGATTCGGATTGACCGCCACGCCTGCGACGGTCTCACCGCCTAACCAGAGCATTGCATCAATCGCGTCGGCATCCGATCCCACCGATGGGCCGAGGCCTCGTGCCATGAGTATTTTTGAAGACGAAGCTCCACCGGCTCCACCGACACCGCCGCCGGTAAACGACGTTGCCGCAGCAATCGTCCCCGAAACGTGGGTGCCGTGACCGCAAATAGCAGCGGTGTCCGTGGGGTCCGAATCGCGACCATCGCCGTCCCCCGAAATCATCGGCTCGGTTACAAAGTCATAGCCACCGAACGGGAATGCGGGGTCGATTCGCAGTTGCGTCGCCAAATCCTCCTGCCCACGAGCCACTCCGCTGTCAACGATACCTATGGTTTGGCTGGCAGCACCTGTCGTAATGTCCCAGGCTGCCGTGAAATTTGCACCTTCGATTGAGCCAGGAGCATATTTGAACCCCCACTGCCCAACATCGGCAAACATCGGGTCAGTCGGAATCAGTTGCGTGCGGATAATTCGATTCGGAACCGCGTACCGAACGCCCGGTGTCCGCGCAATGGCTGTCGCTATCGCTGTAGCGTCGGAGATCGACATCGGACGATCAAGCCTTAAAAGCTCTGCACCGCTCGCGAGCGTTCGTGAATAGCTCAAGGACACGCGGAACCGAGATGCCGCAGCATTAGCCACCGCAACGTGATCTTCGCGTGCCGCTACCGAAGATAATCCCGAAATCTTTGCTGGTTCAAACCGGATGATCAGCGACGACACCGCGTCAGCGCTGACGCCGAGTTTTGCAACATCAACAAGCGGCGCGGCGGCCAGCGGTACGGCTAGGGACAATGCCAGTGCATTCGCAAGCGCGCGGAAAGTTTTCAACATGAGTTTCACAAAAATGCGCGATCTAAAAACTGCCGCCGCAGGTTGCGTTTAGCCAGCTTTGAATGGCCGGCCAACCGGTGTTGGTTGCGCCTGATTCGTTTGCAAGACCGAGCCCGTTCGTGACGTCGGCATTGGTTTTTCCATTCATCGCTCGCAAAATTACCATTCCATCGGTCGCAACGCTTGTCGCGGCACCGCCCGTGACGTTGTAATTGCTGTTGGTTGCATTGAAAATTGCGGCGCTGGTCGTGTTGGCGGCGCAGGTACCTGCGAGCCCGCCAAACGCCGCAGCGTTGAAACCCAACATGCGACGAATAATCGCAACGCCGTCGGTCGCGGGTTCGATCAGGCCGTTGTTATCGACGTCGAGGTTGCAACTGCCAATCGCCTGTACCACAGGATTCTGGGCGCTCAGGCTCGCGCCAACAGTGGTAAATACCAGTGGCTTGATGCGTAGCCCGGAGGGCCCAGCAGCATGCAGCGTGCCGCTCCAGCCGTTAGGTACGGTGCAGCTGAACGCACCGGAGCCATTAGTCGGGGTGGGACAAACAACACCCGCCGAGGGACGCGCGCAAAACTGAACACCCGAGAGCGGGCTCGCACCGTTCATGACCGTTCCGGAGATAGTGATCGTCGCCGCGGTGCGAAACGCAGCGACGGACTGCCGCGTGAAATTGAGTGCTGCCGCAGCGTCCGCGCTCGATGCCGTCGTTGCCGCCACCACCCCGAGCACATCACCGGTCGTGGGGGTCACGTTGCAGTTGCCGCCGGAGAGACCGGAAACGGGCCCCTGACGAAAAACGTTAGGACTGGAGAAACAATTCACTGAGCGGGACGAATACGACATGATGTCACCGACACTGGGGTTGGTGCCGGGAATGATGTAACCAAACGCGTAACTGGTTGCGCCGTACGAGATATTGCCGCCATTGCCCGCAATCACGGTCGCGCGGTCATGCATGAGCCCCATGTTGTGTCCCAGTTCATGCTGAAACGCTTTATCGAGGCACAAAGAATTACTTCCACCGAGGTCGTTGCCTTCGCCGATAACTGAAAAGCCATATTGGCTTAGCAAAGCAGTCTGTTGATACCCGCCAACCCAGGCGATGCCACAACTGCTGCTATGCGCTGTCTTATCGTACGGACGCACGAGCGCGACCAGATCCGCGGCAAAGGTGTTACGCGTACCGGGAATGGAGGCGAAAACGCCAGTGGCATTCGAAATTTCGTCAAGTGCTACCGAGTTGCTGTTGGCGTTGGTATAGGTGGTTTCCTCAGTTCGAACCAGCCGCAGCGTAATCGCCACATCGCTGCGCAAATACGCATCATTGGCCTGAGCGACGAGATTATTGAGGCGCGTCGTGACACCCGAACCGGCCCCGTGCCGTGCCGTGAAAGCGGTGGTGTAGACAAGCATCAAATCGATGGTCACCTGCGGCGTCGGCAGCGCTTTCTGAGTATCCAGACCGAGCGGCAGCTCTGCAACACGTGGCCCAAGCACCGGCGGGATCACTGCGTCATCGCGCAGGTTGATTTCGATTTGCACGCCTCGGGCCGCAAGATCGCGCACGATGACGGCTTCGCCGGGGCGACCGATGACTTCGTAGGTGGTCGCCCCCGTGCTGATCGTTCCGTAAATATGGCCTTGCATCTCGGTAATGTAGGCTGTGCCTTCGCTGAAATCACCCGAGAGCTCTCTAGCCTGCCCGACCCACGTTCGCGCGCCGTCACTTCCCGGCAACACGCGTTCGTGACTCAGCGTCAACGGGCGATCTGCCCCCATGTTTAGCTCGAATGTCGCCCGGCGCTGGTCTACGGCGAATAGCTTCGCAGCATCAAGATCAATTACCGACTCGCCGACTGTCAACTCCGGCATGCGAAGCGCAGCGAAACTGACAGTCAGGATCGATGCCAGCCAGATGGCTGCGAGGGACGTGACGCCGCGAAGCAAAGAAATTCGATAGGGTCGATTTTTATTCACAAAGCAAACTTGAAATACGGTGTTCTTACGGAAGTAGGATCAATCTCGAATCCAGCGTTGACATGACATTGTAGTTTTTGCCTCAGCATCACGCGCCAGCCGTCGCCGTCTCCCGACAAGAGGCATGCAACCCCAGCTAAACTGTCGTCTGCACTCCGCAGACTGATCGTTTTTTTGGCACCCAGTGACCATCACCTCCCTCCTCGACACCGACCTGTACAAATTCACCATGATGCAGGCCGTGTTGCATCAGTTTCCCGGCGCGCAGGTGGAATACCGCTTCAAGTGCCGGAACGCGGGGGTCGTCTTGTCGCCATTCGCGGACGAGGTCAATGGTGAAGTCGACGCGCTATGCGAATTGCGATTTAGCAACGATGAGCTGGATTACCTGCGCAACCTTCGTTACGTAAAAAGCGACTTTGTAGATTTTCTGGCGCTGTTTCATTTCAACCGCTCGCACATCACCATTCGCCCGGTCGGAGATGATCTGGAGATTCTGATCACGGGGCCGTGGCTGCACACGATCCTGTTTGAGGTGCCGGTGCTCGCCATCGTCAACGAGGTGTATTTCCGGCGCACGCAGCCGCAACCCGATTACGCGGAGGGCCGCAAGCGGCTCAATGCGAAGCTTGATCTCTTGCATGCGTTACCGGTTGATCTGGGATTTTCATTCGCCGATTACGGCACTCGACGTCGTTTTTCACATGACTGGCAGCGCGAGGTTCTGGCCACTGTCAAGACACGCGAGCCGCACACCTTTGTCGGCACCAGCAACGCATTTTTCGCCAAAGAACTGGGCCTGCTTGCCGTCGGTACGATGGCACATGAATGGCTGCAAGCCGCACAAGCGCTGGGCCCGCGACTGCGTGATTCGCAGCGCTGGGCGTTTCAGAAGTGGGCTGATGAGTATCGTGGCGACCTGGGCATCGCGCTCTCCGACGTGGCAGGACTCAAAGCGTTCATGCGCGATTTCGACATGTATTTCTGCAAACTGTTTGACGGTGCGCGGCACGACAGCGGCGAGCCGATTGCCTGGGGCGAAGCGATCATCAATCACTACCTCGCCAATCGCGTTGACCCGAAGACCAAGTCGCTGGTGTTCAGCGATGGGCTCTCGTTTCCACGCGCCATCGAGATCGCAAAACACTTTCAGGGCCGCGCGAAAACCGCGTTCGGTATCGGCACCAATTTGACCAATGATCTTGGCTACACACCCCTGCAAATCGTTCTAAAAATGGTTCGCTGTAACGGGCAACCCGTTGCGAAACTTTCCGACACACCCGCGAAGACGATGTGCGACGATGCGTCTTATCTGACTTATTTGAAGCAGGTGTTTGAGATCGAGCCGTAAATGAGTTTCACGCCTGATCATCGACGTACCGTCACCCTTCTCGCCCTCTGTCAGGGCCTACTGCTCACCAACACCGTCATCCTGATGGCGGTAAACGCGCTCACCGGTTTCATGCTGGCCGAGAACAAAATGTTCGCGACGCTTCCCGCGATGACCTATGTGATCGGCTCGGCGGTGACGGCCATGCCCGCCTCTGCCTTCATGCGTCGTCGTGGTCGCCGGCGCGGGTTCATGACTGGCAGCGTGCTCGCGATTGTCGGAGCGTTGATTTGCGGCGCGGCCGTCATGATGAAGAGCTTTGGCGGGTTGTGCCTGGGCACTTTCTTCATCGGGTGTTACAACGC
>JBBRVM010000245.1:0-5959 GCA_038246865.1 Burkholderiales bacterium | reverse complement strand
CCAGCGCTTCTTCAGCTACATCTCGCTGTTCACGTTCTCGATGTTGATGCTGGTGATGAGCAACAACTTCCTGCAATTGTTCTTTGGCTGGGAGGCGGTGGGTCTGGTGTCTTATCTGCTGATCGGCTTCTGGTACACCAAGCCAACCGCGATTTTCGCCAACATGAAGGCGTTTCTGGTTAACCGTGTCGGTGATTTGGGGTTCCTTCTGGGCATCGCACTCGTGGTGGCCTACACAGGGAGTCTCGACTACGCAACCGTCTTCAAAACAGTGCCGTCGCTCAAAGATATTTCGATCATCATGGGCCCGTTCGGCGTCGTCTCGTTGATGACCGCAATCTGCATCCTGCTGTTCATCGGCGCGATGGGCAAATCCGCTCAAGTGCCTCTGCACGTATGGTTGCCTGACTCGATGGAAGGTCCGACCCCGATCTCCGCGCTGATCCATGCCGCAACGATGGTGACGGCTGGCATTTTCATGGTGTCGCGCATGTCGCCGCTGTTTGAGATGTCAACGACCGCGTTGTCATTCGTGTTGATCATCGGTGCAACCACAGCGCTGTTCATGGGCTTCCTCGGCATCATCCAGTACGACATCAAGCGTGTTGTGGCGTATTCCACGCTCTCGCAGCTCGGCTATATGACTGTCGCGTTGGGCGTATCAGCCTATAGCGCGGCGATGTTCCATCTGGTCACTCATGCGTTCTTCAAAGCGTTGTTGTTCCTCGCAGCAGGCTCGGTCATTATCGGGATGCACCACAATCAGGACATCCGCTACATGGGCGGTGTTCGCAAGTACATGAAGATCACGTGGATCACCTCGCTGATCGGTTCGTTGGCACTGATTGGCTTCCCGCTGTTGTCAGGTTTCTATTCGAAGGACACGATCATTGAGGCCGTCCACGAGAGCAAAATATTCGGTCACGGTTACGCGTATGTTGCCGTCCTCGCGGGTGTGTTTGTGACTGCCTTCTATTCGTTCCGCATGTATTTCCTGGTTTTCCACGGCAAGGAGCGCTACGACCAGGTGCCCCATGATGAGCACGCTCACGTGGATCATCATCATGACCAAAGCCACGACGCCAAGCCGCATGAGTCGCCGTGGGTCGTGACCGTACCGCTCATCCTGTTGGCGATTCCTTCAGCCATCCTCGGCTACTTCGGTATCAGCGAAATCGTTCATGGCGATTGGTTCAAGGGCGTGATCGCGGTTACCAAAGAGCACGACACTCTCTCAGCTTTGACGGAAAGATTTCACGGCCCATTCGCCATGGCGATCCACGGACTATCAACACTACCTTTGTTGCTTGCTGCCGTAGGCGTGGCGCTTGCCTACTACCTGTATGTTATTAACCCCGCGTTGCCTGCAAAGCTGCGCCAGAAATTCAGCTTCATCGTCAAAATCCTCGAGGAAAAATATTACTTCGACCGCTTTAACGATTTCTTCTTCGCGGGTGGTGCACGCAAACTGGGTGAAGTGTTCTTCAAGGCCGGCGATCGCGCGATCATCGACGGCGTGATGGTGAACGGCACGGCCAAAGGCATCGGCGCGGTTTCCGGCGTGATGCGTCGACTACAAACGGGCTACATCTATCACTACGCTTTCGTGATGGTCGCGGGCGTGCTCGGCTTCCTCACCTGGCTGCTGCTGCGCTAGAGCGAATAAAAGAACTATGCTGCTCTCACTCTCCATCTGGATCCCCATTCTCGGCGGCCTCGCCGTGATGACTACGGGACGCGACAAGGCCGAACTGGCCGAACGTAACTCCGCCGCCAACCTTACGCGCTGGGCTGCGTTGATCACTGCCGTCGCAGGCTTCCTCGTCACGATCCCGCTATACACCGGTGTCGATACGTCGACCGCCGCCCTGCAGTTTGTCGAGAACGTGCCCTGGATTGAGCGCTACAAGATCGGGTATTACCTTGGTGTTGATGGCCTCTCGATGTGGTTTGTGATGCTCAACAGCTTCACGACCATTCTGGTCGTGATCGCCGGTTGGGTCGTGATTGAGAAACAGCCTGCGCAATATTTTGCGGCTTTCCTCATCATGTCCGGCCTCATCAATGGTGCATTTGCCGCCGCCGACGCGATGCTGTTCTACGTCTTCTTCGAGGCGATGCTGATCCCGATGTACCTGATCATTGGTATCTGGGGTGGACCAAATCGCCTGTACGCGGCGATCAAGTTCTTCCTCTACACACTGCTGGGCTCGCTGTTGATGCTGGTCGCTTTTTTGTACCTGTACAACGTCACCGGTGGCAGCTTCACGATCTCTGATTTTCACAAAGTCCCGCTCGGAAAAACGCCGCAGATTCTGATCTTCGTCGCGTTCTTCCTCGCGTTCGCAGTGAAAGTGCCAATGTGGCCCGTGCACACGTGGCTGCCAGACGCGCACGTTGAAGCACCGACCGGCGGCTCAGTCATTTTGGCCGCGATAACGCTTAAGCTCGGTGCGTACGGTTTCCTGCGCTTCATCCTTCCTATCGTGCCGGATGCGTCGCACATGATGGCCCCGTTTGTCATCGTTATCTCGCTGATCGCAATCGTCTACATCGGCTTCATTGCATTGATCCAGACTGACATGAAAAAGCTCGTCGCTTATTCATCGATTTCGCACATGGGATTTGTCACGCTTGGCTTCTTCCTGTTCGTAGGCGGGCAGGGCAGTGCGCTCGGAATCGAAGGCGGTCTCATGCAGATGATCTCGCACGGCTTCGTGTCGGCGGCGATGTTCCTGTGTATTGGTGTGATGTACGACCGTCTGCACAGCAGGAACATTGCCGACTACGGCGGCGTGGTGAACGTCATGCCCAAGTTCGCGGCGCTTATGATGCTGTTCGGCATGGCTAACGCGGGTCTGCCCGGCACATCAGGATTCATCGGTGAATTTACGGTCACGTTGGCCGCCGTCAAGCAGGGCATGTTCTGGACCGCCGCCTGCGCCGGACTCGCTTTAATTATCGGTGCGGCGTACACCTTGTGGATGTACAAGCGCGTGATCTTCGGCGAGATCGGCAACGATCACGTTCGTGAAATGAAAGATGTGTCGCCACGCGAATTCTGGATGTTGATGCTTTTAGCGGCTTGCGTTTTGGGCATGGGCTTGTACCCCGCGCCGTTCACCGAAGTGATGCACAAGAGCGTCGAAGCGCTCATCACGCATGTGTCGCACAGCAAACTGTGAACGCCATGAATTCATTTCCGAAAGCTAAATCTCTCATGTCTGTCATTCTGAGCGCAGCGAAAAATCAGGTGGCAGCCGAGCTACCGTCGCTCACTCCAACCGCCGATGCTATGCCGCGTGATCCTTCGCCTGTCGCTCAGGATGACAGCGTATGAAAGACATCCTGCTCGTTCTCCCTGAAATCGTTCTGCTCTGCCTTACGTGCATCATCCTTATCGCCGATTTGTTCGTGCAGCGCAGACAGAAGTGGTTCACCTACGCCTGTGGCATCGGCGCACTGCTCTGGACAGCGCTCTTTGTCTATGTGCCGTTCACGCCGGTTGCTGGCGTGGCCAGCCAATCTGCGTTCTCGGGCCTGTTCGTCGCCGACGGAGTCTCCACCGTGTTGAAACTCGCGATGCTGCTTTCGGCTGCGATTGCACTTATCTACTCGTGGAGTTATCTCAAAAAGCATGACCTTGACAACGGTGAATACGTCGCGTTAGTGCTCTTTGGCACGCTAGGCATGATGGTGATCGCCAGCGCTGCGAGCATGCTCACAGCCTACTTGGGCCTTGAGCTCTTGAGCCTGTCGATGTACGCGCTGGTCGCGCTCAAACGAGACGACCGCATCGCGACTGAAGCAGCAATGAAGTACTTCGTGCTCGGCGCACTCGCGTCGGGTTTGCTGCTGTTCGGCATGTCGATTCTTTACGGTGCCACGGGCAGCATCAGTTTGAACGGCATTTCACTGGCCTTGGCCAAAGCCAACAAAACAGCCGTTGCGCTAAGCCTGATCTTCATCGCCGCAGGCGTCGCGTTCAAGCTCGGCGTCGTGCCATTCCACATGTGGGTGCCAGACGTTTACAACGGTGCGCCAACGGCCGTCACTTTGTTCCTCGGCACGGCGGCCAAGCTCGCTGCCTTCGCCTTGGCTTACCGTCTGTTTGGCGCGGCGCTAACGCCCGCATCAGCCGACTGGTCGATCATCCTCGCCGTCATCGCCACACTCTCCGTCGTGCTGGGCAACCTGATCGCCATTTCGCAAACCAACATCAAGCGCATGCTGGCGTATTCGGCGATTGCCAACATGGGTTTCCTGTTGCTCGGCTTCGTCGGCGGCGGCAAAGACGGGTATGCGGCGGCGATGTTCTACGCAATTGCTTATGCCATAACTGGCCTCGTTTCGTTCGGCATTCTCGTGCTGCTCTCTGGCCGTGGCTTAGAGTTCGACAACATCGACGACCTGAAAGGCCTCAACAGCCGCTCGCCATGGTACGCATTCCTCATGCTGCTGGCCATGTTCTCGCTGGCGGGCATTCCCCCTACGATTGGCTTTTGGGCGAAGCTCTCGGTCATCGAATCCATCGTTAACGCGGGCTACACCTGGATCGCCGTCATTGCGGTGCTCGCATCGCTGGTCGGCGCTTTCTACTACTTGCGCGTCGTTCGCGTGATGTACTTCTCCGAAGCACCGGACACTCCGCTCGCCATGCCAAGCCGCGCCGAAACTGTGTTGATCTCAGCGAACGCGCTCGCGATTCTATTACTCGGCGCGCTTCCGGGCGCGATCATCGCGCTTTGCGCCATGGCGTTGCAGGCGTCCTGACTGACGAGTTTTCTGTCAATAGCTTTTGCCTGAAAGTACGGTTGCACTGGGGCTGAGGTCTGATTCGGCTAATAGTCGACTAACATGAAAATGTTGCCTAAGCCCCCGATCCAGAGCGGTTTGATGAGAAAGCTGATGCGCGGCACGCCTGCAAGCTACGATGCGAACTCAAGTTCAATTTGCAACTGGGGGAGTGTGTAATGCCTGTGATCACCAATGTCGAAGACCTGCGCCTGCTGGCCAAGAAGCGGGTCCCGAGAATGTTCTACGACTACGCCGATTCGGGCTCTTGGACGGAGAGCACCTATCGCGGCAACGAAGCCGATTTTCAGGGCATCAAGTTTCGCCAGCGCGTTGCTGTGAACATGGAGAACCGCACGACCGCGACCACAATGGTGGGCGTTCCGGTGAAGATGCCGGTCGCCATCGCACCGGTCGGGCTCACCGGTATGCAGCACGCCGACGGCGAAATTCTCGCGGCCAAAGCCGCTGAGAAATTCGGAATTCCGTTCACGCTCTCGACCATGAGCATCTGCTCAATCGAGGACATCGCTGCGAACACCAGCGCGCCGTTCTGGTTTCAGCTCTACATGATGCGCGACCGTGAGGCGATGGTGCGCATGATCGAACGTACCAAGGCCGCAAAATGCAGCGCACTCGTGCTCACGCTGGATCTGCAAGTCATCGGCCAGCGCCACAAGGATCTGAAAAACGGCCTCACCGCGCCGCCGCGCCCGACCATCGCCAACATCATCAATCTGATGACCAAACCGCGCTGGTGTCTCGGCATGCTTGGCACGCGTCGCCACACATTTGGCAACCTCGTCGGCCACGTCAAGGGAGTCAGCGACATGAATTCGCTCGCCGCCTGGACCAATGAGCAGTTCGATCCGCGCCTGTCGTGGCCCGACATCGCGTGGGTCAGAAAACAATGGGACGGCCCGCTCATTCTCAAAGGCATTCAGGACGTTGAAGATGCGAAGCTCGCCGTCGAGAGTGGGGCCGACGCCATCGTCGTTTCCAACCACGGTGGCCGCCAGTTAGACGGCGCAGAAACCTCCATCCGTGCGCTGCCACGGATCGTCGAAGCCGTAGGCGACAAGCTCGAAGTCCACATGGACGGTGGCATCAGAAGCGGTCAGGACGTCCTGCGCGCCGTAGCACTTGGCGCGAAGGGCACCTACAT
>JBBRVM010000244.1:0-5970 GCA_038246865.1 Burkholderiales bacterium | reverse complement strand
TCTTTAAGGTCTCGGGTAGCGATGTCCAAAATTGGGCTCCGATTCAATTGAGGCTACAATTTCAACATTGTAGCCGCAACTCACTACACCAAACGTTCGCAGCGCCGTTGCGAACGTTCAGTTTCAGGTACGCTCAATCACCATAATGACTCAAGAGCTGATCGCGAACTTTAAGGTTTGCCATCAGCTTTTCGTTGAAACACATACTGAATACGGCCTAGCGCCAATTTTTCTGATTTCTCGATATTCGATATATTCACCGTTTAGCCCCTATGCCACAAGGCTTTCCCGCGAAAGCTGATCCTTTTTTCCGTAGTTCGTTTTGCTCAATCTCACCCCTTACCGCATCCTCTTTGCGGACCGCGAACTTCGCGGGATCATTCTCTCTTCTGTCTTGCCACGCATGCCAATCGGCATGAATGCGTTAGGTGTTACTTTGCTCGTGCAGTCGCAGTACCAGTCCTTCGCAATCGCTGGCATGGTGTCGGCGGCCTACATGCTGGCGCTGGCGATGCAGGCTCCCATAATTGGGCGCTTTGTTGATCAGAACGGACCGAAGTCGGTGATGATGCCGCTGGCGATTTTGCATGCGCTCGCTCTGTGTTTGCTGGTGTTTTCGGTAGTAAGCCAGGCGGCTCTGCCGCTGGTGTTGGCGTCCGCTTTTCTTGCGGGTGCAGGGTTTCCGCCGGTGGCGATGACAATTCGCGCGATGTACCGAAAGTCGGCAATGCCCGATTCGCAAAAGCAGTCCGCGTTCGCGGTGGAATCGGTGATCATGGAATGTTCATTCATTCTTGGGCCGTTCCTGGTGAGCCTTGCGGTTCTCGCCGGAACGCCCGCCTTTGCCGTGGTGGCTTCGGCGGCATGTGTGGCGCTCGGCGTCTGGCATTTTTCGCGCTCTGGAGCGCTGACGCGGTGGGGCGAGGTCGAGCGCGGGGTTGAGCGTCACTTGCTCGGGCCACTGAAAATTTCAGCGGTGCGGCGTGCCCTTCTGCTGTCATTTTTCTTTGCGTTCGGCATTGGCTTAAACGAGATCGCGCTGCCCGCGTTCGCCAACGAGAGCGGCGCGCCGAGCAACGTCGGCTGGTTTTACGCGGCGATGAGTATTCCGTCTGCATTCACTGGGTTCGCCTACGGTACGAGGCACTTTGCGTGGCCGCTCAACCGGCAAATTCTGGCAACGGGATTGTGGATCGCAGTGGGCGCGGTGTTGATGGCGGTGGCGATTGGGCCGTGGACATTTGCGCTGGCCTGCGCATTTATGGGGCTCGCGATTGGGCCGATGATTACGGCGCTGTCGTTGCAGCTTGGCAAACTTTCGCCAGCCGAATACTCAACCGAAGCCTTCACCTGGAGCATGACGCTATTCATGATCGGGCTGGGCTCGGGGCTGTGGGCGGGCGGCGTGTTGATTGAACGATACGGTTCTGCGAGTTCGCTGTTTGCGTGTGCGCTGTTGACGTTTATTGCGGCGCTGTGTTGTTTGACGGTGCCGGAAGTGACTAATGAAACCGATCCACTTTAGCGCTCGCGGCTCCGTCTTGCGTAGGGTGTGCACCAGAGCGCGCACCCAAGTCGCGCTTTTTAGTCTGTGGATTTTGCGTATCGATGGTGCACACTTTGGTGCACACCCTACCCCTGAAAATTTATGACGACACCACAACAACACCGCCGCGCAATATTGTTGATGATTGGCGCTACATTTTTGTGGAGCATCGCGGGGGTTTTCACGCGCCATCTGGACAGCGCGAAGAGCTTTGAAGTGACGTTCTGGCGTAGCTTTTTTTGCGCACTGACGCTGATCGTGTGGTTCGTGTATGCACGTGGCGCGGCAGGTACGGTGGCCTATGTTCGAGCGAGCGGCAAGGGCGGCGCGATCTCGGGGCTCATGTGGGCCGTGATGTTCACCTGTTTCATGATCGCGCTCACCTTGACGACGACCGCGAACACGTTGATCGTCATGTCGCTGTCTCCCCTCGTCGCCACGATACTCGCCTGGGCCGTACTGAAGTCCCCGATTGCAGCGCGTACCTGGCTCGCCATTGGAGCGGCGCTCGTTGGCATGATCACCATGTTTGCCAATCAGGCGCAGGCAGGCCAGGCCGCGTTGCTTGGCATGTTGATCGCCTTCGGCGTGCCGGTTGCGTCTGGCATCAACATCGTGACGCTCAAAAAAACTGGCGCCCATGTTGATCTTGCTCCAGCGGTGTTGATCGGCGGACTGATCTCCTGCGCGGTCACATTGCCGTTGTCTTTGCCTTTCGCGGCGAGCAGCAAGGACGTGTTTCTGCTCGCGATTCTTGGCATCTTTCAGTTGGGCATTCCGTGCGTAATGATGGTGCGCGCGAGTGCGCATTTGTCTGCACCGGAGGTAGCATTATTGGGCTTGCTCGAAGTATTGATGGGGCCGCTGTGGTCCTGGCTCGGTGCCGGGGAAGTGCCGGCCGGATCTACACTCGTCGGTGGTGCGATTGTGCTCGCGGCATTGGTGGCCAACGAAGTCGTGCCGAAGTCACAACCGTCGGAAAACACAAAAACTGCATGAAGCTTTACGGTTCAAAAAACTCGCGCTCGATGCGCTGCGTCTGGGCGCTCGAAGAGGCGGGTGGCACTTACGACTATCAGCGTGTCAACATGATGAAGGGCGAAGGCTACGCGCCCGCGTTCAAAGCGATCAATCCAGCGGGCAAGATTCCGGTGCTTCAGGACGGAGCGTTGACGCTGACTGAATCGATGGCGATTGTTCAGTACATTGCGGATAAGTTCCCCGACGCTCATCTGCTTCCCGACGATCTCGCAGCTCGCGCACAAGTGAATCGCTGGGTCTATTACGCGGTAACCGAAGTTGAGCCGCACCTGTGGACCGTGGCGCAACATCGCTTTGCGCTACCTGAAGACAAACGCGTCGCCGCGCTGGAGCCGACGACGCTGTGGCAACTGGAGCGAAGTCTTCGACCCATCGAGAAAGCGCTGACGACGCAGCCTTTCATTGCAGGCGCGACGTTTTCGACGGCGGACATCGTGGTGTTTCATTGTCTGGTTTGGGCGTTGTCGGCCAAGCTCGAGGGGGTGGGTGTTGCGAGCGTTGCGTATATCGAACGACTGAAAACGCGGCCCGCATATCAGCGTGCAATGGAGCGCGAACGCCTTGAAGCCGAGAAGCACGAAGCGGCTGGCGCGGCGCATTGAGCACGATTTTGGTAGCAGGCGGAAGCCGACGATTTGTCTACGACAGACTCGTGAGATAATTTGGCGATTGGGCTCTGAGTTTCGAGCCCTTCCAACATCAGGAGTGCATCCATGAATTCATCACGTCGCGTATTCGTTATCCGTTCTGTCGCCACTGGCGCGGCCGTCGCAGCCAGCCCGCTGCTTTTCGCGCAAGCCAAGCCCGCAATGCTTGACGAAAAGGACGCCACAGCCGTCGCGTTGGGCTACGTCGCTGACACAGCCAAAGCCGACCAGAAGAAATTCCCGAAACACGACAAAGCGCAAAACTGCGGCAACTGCGCGATTTTTATCGGCAAAGCGACCGATCCAGCTGGCGGATGTCCCCTGTTCGCGGGCAAGCAAGTCGCGACCAAAGGCTGGTGTAGCGCGTGGGCGAAGAAGGCTGCTTAGGTCAGCAGACAGGCCATAGTCAGAGCTAAGTTTGCGCACAAATTGTGCGCTGTCCAAAAGAGCCACCCAACCAGGTGGCTTTTTTTCGGCTCCAAGGTTGACGCGAAAAATTTGCATCACGAATACGATCGCTAATAATTAACGGCAAGCCATTCCGCAATAGGTGTCGATGACACCTGGATCGCAGTATCGACACGCTGAAAGAAGCTATGCACCGCGCGGAGCGCGTTGAGCGTCTTCTCGACTGAAGCCAGCGAAGGCTAGTTACAAGCGAGCGTCGCAGTAGCCACTTTGCCAGCCGCATCAAGCACCAGGATCGTCGCGATCTGACCTTTGAGCATCCTCCATTTGCTATCGGAGGTGAAGCTCGCGTCCACTGCATTGGCGCTGTTCACTGTGACGGCAATCTGCGGAATTGACGTTGACACAAGGTAGAGCCCAGTGCCACCAGTAATCGCGTAGCGCGTGTTGCTGGTTGTGCAGTAGGTACTGATGATATCCGCAGCCATCGAGATATTGGGTGGTGAAAGCGTCAAATCCGTCGTCGCTGTGGGGCGTGTTGCGCCGCCGGCCGTAATGACGAAGGTGGGCTTGGTGGTAGCACCCAAAGCGTCGGTTACCGTCATCTCCGTGCGTGACCCCGTGCAAGGTGTGGTCGCGGAACTCTGCACCGTGAATCGAGCGCCAGCTTTGGCAACCGTGATGCCCGCGCCGGGCGCAGCCGCCGCCGTGCCATCACTTAACACAAGCGTATTCGCAGCCGGCAGAGTCACCGCGTACGGAGCCTTGCCACCGCTAATTCCATACTCGCGGCGAACCAGCGGACATTCGTTGGTGTAATAAGCCGCGAAGCCGCCCGTCGCAGGAATGACGCTGAGATCGGAAACCCCACTGGTTTGTTTCAACACGTTGATCCAGCTATCAATGCGATGCGTGCTGGTGACGTCGGTTGCGCGCAAAAACGCCGCTTCGGACGTCACCTCTACGTCGGCCTTCAAAGCCACCGTTGCTTTGCCAGTCGCGTCGGTAGTCACCGTCGTCAGGCGTGCGAACACCGCGCTGTCCGCCTTCGGTGCCACGGTTCCTCCAAAGGTCAATACTTCGAACAGGACGCTGCGATTGGCCAACACCGCACCGTTGGCGTCCTTCAACATAATTGAGGCACTACCAATTTCGCCAGCGCACAGCGTCGCCACGGTGATTCCGGAATTATTTTCAGCCGCGCAGACCGAGCCCGCAGCATTGGTCACCGTGATCACTGGCGTCGTAATGGTGGCGGGAACAACGGTCACGGTCACCGCAGACGTAGCGCCCGCTTTGTCCGTGAATGTCAACGTCACCGTCGTGTTTGCCAGTACATTTTTTGGGGTAATCGACAGGGTAGCACCCGTCAGCTGCGCTGGAACAGGAATTACGTTGGTATCGCTCGATGTGACGCTGTACGGGCCGGTGCCACCGGTAACGGTGACCGCATTGGCGGTGTTACCAAACGCCGAGAAGGTTTTAGGCCCCGCCGCGAGCGCGGCTGTGGGCACCGTAGGTGAGGACGAAGAACTTGATCCGCCGCACCCTGCGAGCGTCAGAACGCCCAGTACCGCCAAAGCCGAAATGGCCACACCGCCAGAAAAAAATTGCATTACGCTCTGCGCTCTCATTACTTTTTTAACCGTCTGCCAAGTGAATAAGGGAGTGTATCGTGTCCACGTTAAGCCCCTGTCTTCGCGGAACCCAGCGAAGCCAGCCGCGCGAGCGCACCGTCAAGCGTTTCATCGCGCTTGGCAAAGCAAAAACGAATCGTTTTTTGCTCTGCGGGCGACGAGTAAAACGCCGAAACTGGAATCGGTGTGACGCCGATTTCACGGGTGAGCCATTCACAACACGCCCGCTCACTCAAATCACGCAGCACCGGCACATCCGCGTAACTCACGCACTGAAAATAGCTCCCTTCGCACGGCAAGAGTTTCAGCGGCGTAGCGGTGACTCCGGCCGCAAAACGATCCCGTTTCGCCTGATAAAACGTCGGCAAGTTTAAATAGGGCTCCGCATCGCCGAGGTAAGTCGCAATGCCATGCTGCATGGCGCTGTTGGCCGTGAACACGGTGTACTGATGCACCTTGCGAAATTCCGCTGTCAGCGGCGCTGGCGCGCAAACTGTGCCAATCTTCCAGCCGGTGACATGAAACGTTTTGCCGAAGGATGAAATCACAAAGGCCCGGTCGCGAATCAGCGGATGCCGGGCCGCGCTTATGTGATCCTGCCGGTCAAACACCATGTGCTCGTAAACCTCATCGGAGAACACCCAAATCTCCCGGTTGGCGATCAAGTCGGCCAGACGATCCCAATCACGGG
>JBBRVM010000243.1:0-6009 GCA_038246865.1 Burkholderiales bacterium | reverse complement strand
ATAGCTCGAAGTTCTTTGATCCGTCCGTGATCAGCCAGAACGGAAAGACACGTCTGTATTTCCGTTTCAGCAATAAATCGGTCGCGGCCATCACGAATCTGGCAGTAACCGATTCACTGCCCTCGAGCGCTGCGTTCGGTAGTTTGACCGTCGCATCGCCTGCCAATATTGCCAACACCTGTGGCGGCACGATTACCGCTGTTGGCGGCAGCGTTTCCATCGCCGGCGGCGGCATACCGGCTGCGACCGGAACTCCGGCGGTGCCCGGAATTTGTGAGTTTGCGATGGATGTGCAGCACGCAGGCGGGTCATCTTCTAGCTCGCAGATCACCAACTCGGTCGCTGCGAATCAGGTGAGCAACGATCAGAACCAGAGCAACCCGTTGCCCATTCAGGCGAATCTGAGCACGCGTCCTATGGGTATCTCGGTGGTCAAGGAATTCATTCCGAGCAACGCTAACGGTGGTGCGCCGGTAAAACTGCGCTTGACCTTCTCGTCAACGTCGAGCCCATCCAGCCAATGGCCGCAAGACCAGATCAGCCTGACCGATTCTTTCCCGGCGGGAATGATTGTGGCACCGACCCCCAATGCCACCACGACCTGCCGTAAAGCGGGAATCCCCGGCGGCGCGCCTGATCCTGCGAGCCCCGCGCTTTCGGCGACGCCAGCCGATATCGCCGCCGTGCCGGGGGCGAATTCGTTCACGATATCCGGCTTCCGCTTCCGTGGTACCAGCTACGCAGCCATCACAGCCGTTCCTGACAACCAGTGTCAGGTCGAGATCGACGTGGTTGCTACGACGACCGGTAACAAGACCAACACCATCCCGGCAGGCGCCGTCACAACGTTTAACGGCTCGACCAACTCAACGCCATCGCAGGCGACTCTGACGGTGTTGCCGAATACGCAACTGCTGAAGAGTTTCGAGCCCGCATCTGTTTCGCTTGGGCAGACCAGTGCGCTGGTTCTAGTCATCAACAACGTCAATACCAGTCCGCAAACAGACTTTGGTCTGACAGACACTTTTCCGTCGGGAATGACGGTTGCAGGACCCGCGACGACCACCTGCGGCAACGGCGTGGTCACTACCACTGCCAGTTCGCTGACCCTAGTCGGCGGCGATGTCGTCGGCAACAGTTCCTGCGAAATTCGGGTGCCGGTACTGCTCGCGGCAACCGGGCCGTACGTGAATGATGCATCGAACATCACCGCGTCCAGTGTGATCAACACCGCCGGAGTGACCGCGACCGTGCGGGCGATTACGCCACCCACGGTTAGCAAGTCTTTCGCTGCGACGTCGATCCAGACCGGCAGTCCATCCACGCTGACCATTACGATCACCAACGTCGACACGGCAACGGCGCTGACCGGTGTTCAACTCACCGATAACCTGCCAACGGGAGTTCGCGTTTTCACATCGCCTGCCGCCACTACTTCGTGCGGTGGAACGTTTGCGCCGGTTGCTTTGGATACGTCGCTTACGCTGACCGGCGGCTCCATTGCTGCTGGCAGTACGTGTACTCTGACGGTTCAAGTTACCGGAGATCCTGGCACTTATGTCAACACCATTCCAGCGGGTGGGCTTACCTCCGATCAGGGCGGCAACGTCACACCAGCGACCGCGAATCTCGAAATTGGTGGCACCGTTTCTTTGTCAACGACCAAAAGTGGCAGCGCGACTGGCATCAATGGGGGCACGGCAACGTACACCGTAACTTTCAGCAACAACACGGCGTTTGCAGTACCCGTAGCCATCGCGGACAGTCTCGGCAGCTATTCGGCGTTCGCATGGACGTGCAGCGGTACTAACGTGGCCTGTCCCGCGGCGTCCGGCAGCGGTAGTATTTCTGCGACGCTTACGATGCCAGCCAACAGCACTCTCACGTATTCAGTGACCGCTACATTGCCGCAAACGGGAACTTCGATCACCAACACCTCGACCATTGGTGTCGCACCCGGAAATCCAATTTACACGGAACCGCCAGGGCAGCTCGGTGACAACACGGCAAGTGCCCCGACCACCATGACGCGCTCGTCGAATATCACCATCACCAAAACCGACGGTGTCACGCAGGTCACGGCTGGCCTCACCACGAACTACATCGTGACCGTTACCAACGGCGGCCCCTCCGCTGCCATCGGTGCTCTGGTGCGCGATCTGCCTGGCGCTGGATTAGCGCTGCAAAGCGTCGCTTGCTCCACGGCCACCAGCGGTGCCGTGTGTCCGTCTGCTGCTGGAGTAACTTTGGCAAATCTCACGGGAAGCGGCATTGCGGTGGATCTTCCAGCGACAGGTAGCCTCGCATTTAGCGTAGTTGCGCTGATCAACCCCGGCGTCACCGGATCGGTGACCAACACCGCCAGCGTTTCGCATCCAGACAGTAACGGCGGCACGCCGCAAACTGCTACGGACACCGACACGGTGGCCGTAGTAGCCGGATTGCAGATCGCCAAATCCGACGGCGTAACAAGCGTGGTCGCTGGTACTAACACGACCTATTCAATCAGCGTGACCAATGGTGGCCCGTCCACCATCAATGGTGCGGTAGTCAAAGATGTTGCTGGCGTGGGTTTGACGCTCCTCAGCGTGACCTGCGGCTCAGCGAGCGGCGGAGCAGTATGTCCGGCACCAGCTTCGGTGACCGTGGCCGCCCTTGCAGGCGCGGGCATCACCATCAATCTACCCGTTACCGCAGCACCGCCTG
This sequence comes from Burkholderiales bacterium, assembly GCA_038246865.1. Lineage (GTDB taxonomy): Bacteria > Pseudomonadota > Gammaproteobacteria > Burkholderiales > Casimicrobiaceae > Casimicrobium. The sequence continues at coordinate 3,303 of JBBRVM010000243.1, read as the reverse complement.
GACCCTCCATTCCCTCCGGAATGGTGTTCACCGTTGTTGCACGAGTAGACCCGGCGCAGACTGCCAACGTAACCAATACAGCGACAATTACCGAGCCGGGTGGCCAGCCGATCCCGGCTGTTGACACGGATACCGTGACGCAATCCGCTGATATCTCCGTGACTAAAGTCGCGGTGACACCTTCAGTTGCTGTGGGCACACCGGCGCGTTTCGACATAACGGTACGCAATGCGGGGCCATCTAGCGTTACCGGCGTCGTTGTGCGTGACGTCCTGCCGTCAGGCCTGGTTGCCGATAGTGTTGCATGCGTCTCAGCGACGGGCGGGGCGGTCTGCCCGAATGCCGCAACGGTGACGCTTGCGCTGTTGACGGGCACAGGTGTTCTTGCTGATTTGCCAGCGTCTTCGTCGATGACCTTTGCATTAGTTGCCCGCGCCAATGCGAACGGAACATTCGTCAACGTCGCCACCGTTTCACATCCGGCGGATAGCACACCCGAGCCTTCATCGAATTCCTCCAGCGCAACGCTAACGGTGTTCGTCCCGGTCGTCCCAACTCTGGACAGGCAGTCGTTGTTTTTGCTTGTTCTGTTGGTAATCGGTGGGTTTGTCGTTTCGCGACGCTCGCTGTCAACTGTTCGACGTAAGTAGCCGCTGAACTAGAAACGGTAGCAAGAAAATCGCCGACATGACGTCGGCGTTTTTTTGCCCACGCTGGCCAGTGGTCACGTTGATTTGCTGCGCGGGCGAGGGGTTTGCCTGAACCTACGCTTCCATTGCGCCCGAACTGGCTATGCGGGCGTATCGGTATAGCCCAATCCGAGTTCGCTTTCCAGCTCCCGATCAGGCGAGCTTGAGCTGCGACTAAATCGCCCTGCTACGCATTAGCGGATATATTCCCACGTGTCCGCGCCATCCAGCAGCCGCACCGGAACTTTGCCGATGATCGACGGCTCGAAATTCCGGGCGTTCACGCCCGTGTTGGTATCGGGGCCTACGGTCAAACTCTTCCACTGCATGACGCAACCGCAGTGCTTGCAGCGAATGAATTTCAGTGACTTGTCGCCCCAGACGTAATCGTCCACTGCGTCAGGCGCGGAGGTGAGTGTGACCTCCGCGTCCTTGTAGTACGCCCACAGCACGCCATAGCGGCGGCAGATCGAGCAATTGCAGTCCGTGACACGCTCAGGCTCGCGAGGAACTAGAACTTTGATTGCGCCACAGTGGCAGGTTGCGGTGAGCATCTGTGCGAGGTTGTCGATAAGGCCCTCGTATGTATCAAATGTAACGCGGCGTTCCCAGCATACTTGAGACTCGGATACGATCAGTAAGGCCGCGCTTGGCAGCTGCCGCTCGAATGATTTCGACGTCATCTTTACTGAGGGACGGGCCGAGGTAGATTTTTTCGATTAGCGCTTCGAGGTCGAAACCAACCTGCACACCGAATTCAGGCACAGCGACGCCGGATTCTTCAGCGATGCGAACCGAAACTGCTAGGCGAAATTCGCGCTCCCAAGAGAAGGCTTTGTGCTTGAACCAAAACCGGTCGCCCATACTCACCTTCAATCTTTCTTTCAGTAGATCAATGTATTTGACATTGCCAGCTAGCAAGTCTTCGATGCCGTATTCAGGCTTAAGTCGAAACGGCTTTGCCGCGGAACGAATGCGATCCGGTGTACTTCGAATTGCTACTCCCTTACGCTCACCCGCGTAAAGTTGCCACATCGCATCGCTCTCGTAATCCTCTCGATGCCAGCAACTAATTTTCATGAGACGACGGAGCTCTTCGAAAGCACTCTCACCGACCTCTCGCACCGAATACCTTGGATCAACAGGAAAATTTGGCGGCATAACGGCTACAGCGCCTTCAAATGGATCTTCAAACTGTCTTGCTGACGCGAAATAGATTGAGTTCGTATCCATAAGCGAAACGAACCGCTCGGTCTTGTAGTAGCGCCAAAGGCGTTCGCTCATATCAAGGTCTTGGTTCAGCATTACTTTCATTTGCGCTGCTGCAACTGTCCAGTCAAACGTTGTAAGTCCGGTACTCACGCCTACCCAAAATCATAAGGATCCACATCCACCGCCCAGCGCACTTTCGGACGATCTGCGGCCATCGCTTCGCGTAAGCGAGCCAGCGCGTCGGCGAGCGGGCGCACCTTGGGCGCAATCGCGGTCATGGTCCAGCGGGTGAAGTCGGCCTTACGGGCGAGGGGCGCGGGCTGGGGCGCAAACACCTCGCCATCGCGCGTTGACAGGGCTTCCCTCAAAACACTGTGGGCGCGCGTAAAAAACTCAGCTACGGCCTCGGCGTCCTTCGCTTCGGCGCGCACCAGTGCCATGCGGCTGGCGGGCGGCAGGCCGAACATTTCGCGGTTGGCGAGCGTTCGGTCGGCGAACCCCTCGTAGTCGTTGGCGAGCAGCGCCTGAAACACGGCGTGATCGGGGAACTCGGTTTGCACCATGACTTCGCCGGGCAAGGCGTGGCGACCGGCGCGGCCAGCGACTTGCGTCAGGAGCGCAAACAAATCTTCCTGCGCACGGAAATCGGTGGAGAACAGCGCGCGGTCGGAATCGATGACGCCGACCAGCGTGAGCGCGGGAAAGTCGTGGCCTTTGGCGAGCATTTGGGTGCCGACGACGATGTCGATTTCGCGCGCGAGAATGCGCTCGTACAGCTCGCGCCACGCGTGTTTGCCTGAGAGCGAATCGGTGTCGGCGCGGGCGATGCGGGCGTCGGGGAAGGCCTCGATCAGCGCGGCCTCCAGCTTTTGCGTGCCGACGCCGGCGCCGACCAATTCCGGGTGACCGCAGGCGGGACATTTGCCCGGCACGCCGGATTGCGCGCCGCAGTGATGGCAGCGCAGTGATCGCGCAGTTTTGTGCGAACTTTGGTGCAAGGTCATCTTGGCGTCGCAGCGTTTGCACGGCGCGCTCCAGCCACAATGCGGGCAGTACAGCGCGGAGGCAAAGCCGCGACGATTAACCAGCACGAGGCTTTGCTCGCCGCGCTCAAGGCGCAGCTTGATGCCGTCAGCGAGCGCATGCGATAAGCCCCATTTCACCCGCTTGCCGCGTGAGGGTACGAGCCGCAATGCGGAGGGTGCTGCGGCGGTGGCGCGCTCGCTGAGCACGACGTGTTGATACACATCACTACGTGCGTGGCGCACGTTGCGCCACGTTTCCAGACTCGGCGTGGCGCTGGCGAGTACGACCGGAATGTTGGCCCGTTTGGCGCGCACGATGGCCACGTCGCGGGCGTGATATCGCGGCGATTCGTTTTGTTTGTACGAGCCGTCGTGCT
>JBBRVM010000242.1:0-6021 GCA_038246865.1 Burkholderiales bacterium | reverse complement strand
TCGAAGCGGACTATCGCGGCACGCGCATGGTCCAGGTTGTCGGTAGCGATTTTCTGGGCCGCCTGCCGGCTCCGGATTCCGCACGAGACCACATTTATGTCATCGATCCATTCGGCAATCTGATGATGCGTTTCCCGCGCGATGTCGATCCACAGCGCATGAAAAAGGATGTCAGCAAACTCATGAAGATGTCCGGCGGCTGGATTCAAACGAACCCGGACGCACAACCACAATGAACGATCCTGCCATCTGGCAATTCTCACTGGCTGCGATGCACGCGCTGATCTGGGGCGCTTCACTGCTGGTCGCCTTATTGCTTTTCCTGCGCTTTTCGACTCCTCGCGGGCTGGCAGTTTTGACCCTGATCATGACGGTCGCACTGGTCATGCTCGGCGCTTATGTGCGCCTGAGCGACGCCGGCTTGGGTTGTCCGGACTGGCCGGGGTGCTATGGGCAACTTTCTCCAACTTATGCGGCTGAACAGATTCAGGCTGCGCAATCGGCCGCGCCCAACGGAGGCGTCTCGTTGCCAAAAGCCTGGCGTGAGATGGTTCACCGCTATTTTGCATCGTTGGTCGGTGTGATGGTGCTGGCCATCGCCATCAAGGCGCTTCGCGATCGCCGCACTCGCCTGCGAGATCCTGATGATCCCGCCGGAAAGTACGGATTGCCCATCGCGCTCGTCATTGCTGTGGTGGCGCAGGGGTTGTTCGGGAAATGGACGGTGACGTTGCTGTTGAAGCCAGCCATCGTCAGCCTGCATCTGCTCGGGGGCATGACACTGGTCGCGCTGCTTGCCTGGCTTTGCGCCCGCCATCTGCGCCTGACGGGCGGGCCCCCATCTTCCTTGCGCAGCTTACGGCCGCTCGCGACAATCGGACTGGTCGTTTTGAGCGTGCAGATCGCGCTCGGCGGCTGGGTCAGCACCAACTATGCAGCGCTGGCGTGCATGGATTTTCCGACCTGTCATGGCGCCTGGAAACCTGCAACCGACTTCTCCCATGGATTCCATTTTGTGCGCGAACTCGGTATGACCACCAACGGGGAGCCACTCTCCAATGAAGCGCTAAATGCGATTCACTGGGCGCATCGTATCGGCGCGCTGGTCACGACTGTTGTGTTGATTGCGGCAGCGGTCGCGCTGCTGCGCGCGCATCCAGCGCTCCGGCGTCAGGCGATGTGGATCAAAACCGCGCTCGTGCTGCAAATCCTGATTGGCATCAGCACCGTGCACTTTGCAAAACCCATTTTTCTGGCAACAGCGCACAACTTTGTCGCCGCAGTCTTGCTCGCCACGCTGATGGTCGCCGCGTATCGCGTGAGTGGCCCGAAAAGTAACGCTGGCTTTGCCGTTTCAACGACACTTCGGATGCAAAAGTAGCGCCGGGTTGAGCGCATCAGCTTTTAGCTGAAAATAATAATGAGCGCCGGCTGGCGGCTATTTATCTTAAAAGTTGACTTGTGACTTATTTATCTGTTAGCCCTAGTGAAATGGTCGTTTCAGTCAAAAGTTGAAAGATTTTTTGGTGTCTCGCGAGCGCCCGAATGCGGAATTCGGGCCGATGCTTTCGCGATTTGCGTCGCTCCTACAGCGCGGCTGTTAGCCTCCGAATGCCATCTTCAAGCTTCGGCAAACTCACGGCGTACGCCATACGAACATGCTCGAGCGCACGGAATTCGCCAAAGTCGATGCCCGGCGCGAAGGCGACGCCGGTGCGGTCGAGGATGTCACTGGCGAAAGCTTCGCTATTCTGCGTGAACGCACTGACGTCGGCGTAAACGAAGAATCCGCCGTCGGGCAGGATGGGGATTTTGAAACCGATTTGGGTGAGCGCATTGGCGAAGTAGTTTCGGCGTGCTTCGAACTCGGCGCGTCGCGCTTCGGCGATGGCGTAACCCGCATCGGTGAAACAGGCGAGGGCTGCGTGCTGTGATAACGCTGCGGGTGAGATGTAGAGATTCTGCGCCAGCTTTTCGAGGTCGCGGACATGACGCTCCGGCGCGACCAGCCAGCCCAGTCGCCAGCCGGTCATGTTGAAATATTTCGAGAAACTGTTCACCGAGAAGGCGTCGTCCGTGTGTGCCAGCACAGTTTCCGCTTTGCGTCCATAGTTGAGCCCGGAGTACGTTTCATCCGATATCAGCACGCCATTGTGTGCAGCGACGCAATCCACGATGCGCTTCAGTTCGCCCTGACGCACGCTGGTGCCGGTCGGGTTCGACGGACTGGCGACGAGCACGCCTTTGGTCTTCGCCGCCCAGGCGCGATCAATCAAATCAGCCGTGAACTGATAGCGCTCCTCCGGCCCAACGGCAATCGTGCGCGGAACACCCTCCATCACGCGCACGAAGTGGCGATTGCACGGGTACGATGGATCGGTGAGCAGAATCTCGTCATCGCGATTGACGATGAGCGCACAGGTCAGGAGTAGCGCCGCCGAGCCGCCGGCGGTGACGATGATGCGCTCCGGCGCGATGTCGAGCCCGTGAATGCGTTTGTAGTGCCCGCTGATCGCCTCGCGCAGCGGTCGAATACCCAGCGCGCTGGTGTAATAAATCTGTCCACTCGCGAGCATCGTCTGCGCGGCGTCGACCACCGGTTGCGGCGTCGGAAAATCCGGTTCGCCGATTTCCATGTGAATGATGTCCCGGCCCTGAGCCTCAAGCGCCCGCGCATGCGCGGCGATCTCCATGACGTGGAAGGGTTCGATGTGTTTGAGGCGATTGGCGAGCATGGAGGGCGTGCGAGTTGAAAGCGAGTGCTGCGCTAGGGCTGCGGGAACTTGAGCTGTACAAGCAAGACTTGCCAGCGAGCGTCGCGATGATACTTTTTAAAGATTGGCCAGGCTGGCAAGAGCATGATTTGAGGCTCGTGGTGGCTCGCTAATGCCATCGCATGTTGAAAGAAGGCTTCGACGTCGGGGCCACCGCTTTCGACATACATACGAATGTAGTGTTGCGAGCCAGGCGCAGCACTGGCTGACTCCGCATAGCGAGCACACAGCGCGCGTGCTTCGTCCAGCGCACCCTGTGCAGCCAGAGCGTATGCAGCGTGCATCACAATGCTGATCGAACTAGGGTACTGCGTCAGCGCCTTTTGCGAAACACTGGCGGCAGCTTTGACATCGCCCGCTATTTCCAGAATAGAACACAGCATTTCCTGAAGCAACGATGAATCGCCCAATACTCTGCGGCCCTCTTCGACGCAACGCAGCGCCTCGTCCGTTTGGCCGGCACACGCCAAAGCCAGCGCATAGTAATAACGTGCGGGCGGTGCCAACGGGTCTAGCGAAAAGACGTGAGCATACGTCTGCACGGATTGATCAAACCGGCCGAAACATAGCTGGATGAACGCCAAACGACCATTCACGCCAGCATGGTTGGGAGCCAACGACACCGCCCTTTGTGCGCGCCGCAATGCCTCAGTCCACTGGAGTGAATCGTTGATCAGCATGTAGGCAGAAAGCGATAGAGCCTGCGCGTTGTCGGGGTCGAGAGCGAGCGCGCGTCGCAGCGCCTCGGATATGGAGCCAACGCCCTCATGCGTCGCCGCGTCGGTGAATGCAGCGCGACGCGAATAGCGGACCATCGCGAGCACGAACCAGGCGTCGGCATGGTCAGGCGCGAGTTCCGCAGCGCGTTGCGCCAGCGTTTCGGCATAGGGCAGGTTATCCGGCGCTTGCGTGACATTGAGCCCGCGCGCCTGATCTATCAGGCTTTGCGCCTGTGGGCTGATCGACGGCATTGAAACGGGTGCAGCCGCGAGTGCGGGCACGCCAGGTTTTAACGAGCGCAGCATGATGTCGATTAGCGCATCCTGCAATTCTCGACGCTCGCTGCTCGCGAAGGTGAACGCGTGACTCCACAGGTGCGTGCCGTCGCTACCGAGAATGAGCTGAGCGGTGACACGCAGGCGATCACCGACAATTTGTACGCTGCCCTCAAGTAGAGCGTCGACTGAAAGCTCGCTCGCGATACTGCGCACATCGAGCGCCATGCCCTTGAAGCGAAAGCTTGACGTGCGCGCGATTACGCGAACGTCGGGCACCCGCGTCATTGCGTCGATGATGTCTTCGGTCAGTCCGTCGCACAGCGCTTCGTTATTGCTCTCGCCGGTGAAGTTGGCGAGCGGCAACACAGCGATTCTCGGCAAATCAGGCAACCCCGCTGGGGTTGATCGGCGGATGATTGGCGTGTAGCCACCGCGCTGAATCTCAAATCTAAGGCTACTGCTGCGGCCCTCGTCGGCGTAGTAGCGATCAAGTAGTTCGCGCAAACGATTGACCGACACGCGTACGATGCCATCCGTTGCGGGGTCATAGGTGGCCGCATCGCGACTGAACACGTCGAGTGCGATGGCGCTTTCTTTCAAGCGCCCAGCGTGCCCTGAGCGCTTGCTGTCGATCAGGTAACGCAGCAGATCGCGAGCGCGAGCAGAACGCGCGAACGTGCGGCTGTCGAGCGCACGATTAAGCTCTGCGGTGATCAGCGATTCGCTGGGATCTATTGGCATCCGGTACTTTGATTTTGCAACGTGTGCAAACTTACTTTGTTATGTCCGGATTTTCCTTCTTTTTGGTTTCCTGGCGCGAAGTCGCGATGCGATAGCTAGCGCAAAGAGAGACTAAGGTGACCGTGCTCGCTGGCCCATGCCGAGAGCCGACGGTCAGGATCGACGACTATTGGCGTATCAACCGCCTGCAACAGCGGCAGGTCGTTGATCGAATCGCTATACGCAGTGCTGGCGTAGTCCGTAAGCGTCTCGCCACGCGCGGCGAGCCAGGCGTGCAATCGCACCACCTTGCCATCGCGCATATTGAGCGTGTCCTGGGTGCGCCCAGTAAATTTACCGTCGATCAGTTCCGGCTCGGTGGCGATCAGATTCTCAATCTTGAGGTGGCGCGCTGTCAGTTCGGTGATGAAGCGATTGGTGGCGGTGGTCATGACGACCAGATCGCCCGCGTTGATGTGATGCTGCACGAGTGCCTGCGCGACAAATGGAACGCGATGGATGATTTCGTTGACCAGAAAGTCCTGTCGCAAAGACTCCCAGTCCTCAGGCGCACGGCCTTTTAGCATGCTGACATAAAACTCGCTGAACACTTGCGTCGACACCGTTCCCGCCCGATAACGCTCGTCCATGTCCGCATTGCGTGCTGAAAATGAAGTACTGTCGAGCACGCCCCGCTGAACCAGAAAGTTGCACCACAACACATCGCTGTCGCCGCTGAGCAGCGTGTTGTCGAGGTCAAACAGCGTGAGTCTGGGTCGCGCGCTCATTTCTATGAGCCTTGGTCGCACGTCCATTGCCGTCAGGCGCTGCGCAAATGCCAGGCCTTCGGACGACAGAACGTCTGAACGCCGTAGGTCGAGAGCGTCAAACCAATGCCGGAGTCACCGTAGCCGCTCCACGGCAATCGCGGACTCACCCGGTCGCAGCAATTCCAGTAAACGCTACCTGCATTCACGCGCGAAAGGATGCTGCGCGCACGCGCCTCCTCGGGTGTGAACACGCCTGCCGTCAAACCGTAACGCGTGTCGTTCATTAACGCTACGGCTTCCTCGTCTGAGGTGACTTTCTGAATACCAATGATCGGCCCGAAGCTCTCTTCGCGCATCAATTCCATCGTGTGATTGACGTTGGAGAACACTGTGGGCATGTACCAGTTGCCAGGCTCAGGCAAACGATGACCGCCAACGTGCAGAGTTGCGCCTTTGCCGGTTGCGTCCTTGACCTGGGCGTCGAGAACGTCGAGCTGCGCTGCGCGCGTCATGGCACCGATGTAGGTGTCCTCGCTCATCGGATCACCCACTTTGAACGTTTTCACCTCGGCAATGAAGTGCTGCAAAAACTCATCATGAATCGATTCATGAACGTAGATGCGCTCCACCGAGCAGCAACTTTGCCCCGCGTTGTACATCGCGCCGTCGGCGAGTGACAGCGCCGCGTTCCTGACATTCGCGTCCGGGCAAACGTAAGTCGGATCCTTGCCGCCCAGCTCCAGTTGCAACTTGATCATA
>JBBRVM010000241.1:0-6033 GCA_038246865.1 Burkholderiales bacterium | reverse complement strand
GGTGCAGTTGCTTGCGGCGACCCGGAATTCGCCCGGTGATGCAGCAATTGCACCCAGCAGCATAGCCCCGCTCCCCGTGTTGGTGAGGGTCACGCTCAGGCCGGGTGCCACGGCACCCAGACTTGTATCGGCCAGCACAAGCGCAGATTCGTTCAGTTGGGCCGACGGTGACGTTCCGATTATTGCGGCAAGACCCGTACCGGAGAGCGCCACCGTTGTTGTTCCGGGGGCAACGCTGTGGCTTACAGACAGCGTCGCCGTGCGCGTACCGACCGCGTTAGCGATGAACCGAACTGAGACCATGCAGTTCGCGCCAGGCACAATCGTAGCGCCCACCGTACAGGTATTCACCAGAGCTGAAAATTCCGATCCAGAAATGGTCATGCCACTAACGGAAAAGTTCGCCGCTCCCGTGTTGCTGAGTGTCCACGTCTGCGTTGACGCCGCAGATCCAACGGTGGTCGCCGGAAACGTGAGCGTGCCCGCCGAGGACGTTGCGATAGCGGAACCTGCCGGGGGAGCCGCAGCACCGGTTCCCGACAGTGAAATTGTGCTGGTCGCGGGACTCGCGTTATGCGAGATCGTCACCGATCCGCTGCGCACCCCGACTGCCGTAGGCAAAAAGCTAATCGTCAGTGTGCAGCTTGCGCTCGGAGCGACGTTGAGCCCAGCGGCGCAGGCGTTCGCGGTAACTGCGAAGTCACTGGCGCTGACTGCCGTAGCAGCGAGCACCAAGCCGACGGTTCCAGAATTTGTCAGTGTCACTGACTGAGTCGATGCCGCCACACCCACCGAGGTTGAAGCGAAAGTAAGCGACGCAGCGGACAATGTTGCGGTTGGCGTGCCAGCGACCACGGCGACTCCGGTGCCAGAGAGCGAGACGGTGCTGGCGGCCGGTGTAGCGTTGTGATTAATCGTGATTGATCCGCTTCGCGTACCGGCGGTCGTTGCCGTGAATCGTGCGGTGACTGCGCAACTGCCACCCGCAGCGATGCTCAGGCCAGCGGTACAGGTGTTCGACGCGATGGCGAAGTCTGCCCCAGTCACGGTTATCGATGCAATCACCAACGCCGCAGTGCCAGTGTTGGTTATCGTGGCGACCTGAGTTGCAGCGGTTGCCCCCACATTGGTTGACGCAAACGACAGTGAAGCAGCCGATAGCGTTGCAGTTGGCGTACCCACGACTACGGCAACGCCGGTACCCGACAGCGAGACGGTGCTGGCGGCCGGTGTTGCGTTGTGATTAATCGTGATTGATCCGGTTCGCGCACCGGCGGCTGTTGGCGTGAATCGTGCGGTGATTGCGCAACTACCACCCGCAGCGATGCTCAGACCGGCGGTACAGGTATTTGACGCGATGGCGAAGTCTGTACCGGTTACAGTTGTCGATGCAATCACCAATGCCGCGGTGCCCGAGTTGGTTAGCGTGGCGACCTGAGTCGTAGCGGTTGCACCGACATTAGTCGAGGCAAACGTTAATGACGTTGCCGACAGCGAGGCTGCGGGAGACCCCGTGTTGCACGTAACTGCCGGTGTCGCGATATACGCACCAAGATCCGCAAGCTCAGTAGTGGTCAGCTTTCCGGCTAGGAATCGCATTTCGGAGACGTTGTTGATAGCCGCTCCAATGGCGGATCCGTTGTTCGCGCCGTTCCTCAACTTGTTTTGGTTGGCGGCAGGGTTCGGCCCGTGACAGGCCCCGTTTCCACACGTCAACTGCCCCGAAACGATGGTCGCGGTGTAGAACGCCTTTCCGTTGCAGGCGGTCTGTGCCAGCGTAACCGTGCTCGAAAATACGGCACTAACAACCAGTGGTATGACCACCCAGCGCTTTTTTAGGTACGTGAACAGGCTTGTCATAGCAATACTCCTTCAATTGACGTATTCGTCAGAATCCCCAGTTTTGAAAATGAAGTGTCCCGAGCACTCGTGGCGGCTTCTCGTAAAAATCTGTGATGATTATTTGGTGTCATTTTTTTTAGTGTGTTTGTGTCTAATGAACGGGGGCGGCGCATGGTTGCCGCTCAGACCTCGACTGAATCTGGTTTAAAGGGGCCCGATGGCTGACCGGACAATCCCCGTAGTCAGTACTTCGGGTAGCAATTGAATTGGCTTGCCCGGCGCATACAGTGCATAGGCTGGAACACCGCTTCGCCCCATGTTGACGAGCGCCCGAGTGATCCGTTCGTCCCGATTGGTCCAGTCGGCCCGTAACAAAACGATGTGCTTTTCGGCAAAGTCGCGCTCGATATCTGTCCGCGAAAGCACCATGCGCTTGTTGGCCTGGCAGCTCACGCACCAGGCCGCTGTGAAATCGACAAACACCGGTACCCCTTGAGCGGTAAGCTCAGCCACCCGATCTGGCGACCACGGTTGCCAGATTGACTTGACGCTGCCGTTTGCCTGGGGCGTGGCCGCAATACTCGTACTGACCAGCCCCTGTGGACTTGCGACCATTACCGCCGCCAACATCACGGCCACGCCGGCCCACCCTACGTTGCGACTGCTCATTCCGATCAGCCAGGCACCCATCGCAACTCCTATGAGACCGAGCAATGCCACGGCAGCCGCGTCCGCGCCGGATTGCAGCGACAGCACCCACACTAACCACACCACGGTGGCAAACATCGGGAATGCGAGTCCCTGCTTCAGCCGAACCATCCATGCGCCGGGTTTCGGCAAACGTTTCAGCCACGCGGGAAACCACGCAAGAACCACGTAAGGCGTGGCCATTCCCAAACCAAGACTGAGAAAAACAGCAAGCGCAACCCAAGCGCCCTGAGCAATCGCAAATCCCAGTGCCGCGCCCATAAACGGTGCCGTGCATGGGCTCGCGGCGACCACCGCAAGAACGCCACCCAAAAACGCGTCCACGGAAGGTCGTTTGGCCTGAAACGACAGCACGGACGACGGCGCAAATTGACCAAACTCGAACGCGCCGACGAGATTCAATCCAATCAGACAAAACACGACGGCAAGGCCCCAAACCACGACCGGCGATTGCAACTGAAAGCCCCAGCCCACTGCTGCGCCGCCCGCGCGCAGCGCCAGGAGAAGTGAGGCAAGCGCCAAAAACGAAAACACCACGCCCGCGGCGTAGGCAATGCCGTGCAGTCGCATCGCCTTGCGTCCACTTTCATCATCTCCCGCGTGAAATGCGAATCCAAGAATTTTTAGTGAAAGCACCGGAAACACGCAGGGCATCAGGTTAAGAACCAATCCGCCGACAAAGGCAAGCGCAACTGCTGCCAGCACAGAGAGCGGAGCGCCGTCCGGCGGCTCTGCCGTCATGGGGATCGCGTCCGTTGGCAGCGCCGTTGAACCGCGCGTGATGGGAGCCGAAATTTGCAGCGAGCGCATCGCCGCAGGGGCGGCTCCCCCGTAAGCCACTACGAAGTTCATCGGGCCCGTTTGGTTGCCCGCATCGCTCGCCAGGCGCATTTGGATTACAAATCCTGTTTCTGTGCGGTGTACGGTATGAACCGAAGTATCAGTGCTGCCTTCTGCTACAGAAAAGGCTTCAACTCTTGCGTAAGCGCGGTCCTTTTCCGGAACTTCTATTTGCAGCATGAGGTTGCGGTCAGCGACTTTGGCTTGGGCTTTCCATTCCGTTGCAGTGGCAGGGAGGTTGCTTCGGGCGGCTGCAAACTCACCTGCACTGGCACTTGCTGTCGTGGTGGTGCCCGCCGCCTGAACAGGTAGCGAAATCTGCAGTTCGCCTTCCTCCGGGATGCACATATCTCGACAGACGAGCCAGTCTGCGCGTGCGATCAGGCTCACCGGTTTTTCGGCCTTAAACGTCGCGGCAACGCTGACCGGTATCAGCAACAACACTTCCCCGTCATAGCCAAAATTTGTGATGGGGGCTTTGGGATCGCCGGTAAATATCCGCTTCGGAACCGGCCATTGCGTGCTGCCCACCGTTACGCCTTCAGGCAATACCCAGGACAATCGCAACGCATAGCCAGCGTCGCCCGGATTTATCCAGTAGGTGTGCCATTCAGGCGTGTGGCGAACGCGGATCCCGAGCATTCCGCTCGAACCCGGAACAAGTGCCGCGCTCTCGGCCAGTAGTTCCGCTTCAACGTGTGGGGTTTTTATGACATTGCCCTGAACGTCGGCGATAGCCATCACCGCAATGGCGCAGATGAATAGCCGGCAAACTCTGCGATAAACGTCGTTCGCCATATTGATGAAGAATTGACTACGAAGTTGTTCTAACGACACGATCATTGCGAGGGTGCACGGCTAAGCGGCACTCGAAGGTATTGGACGAGTGCAATTTACTTTTTTTTTATTAAGGCAGCCTTAAGGCTTTGTGCGCTCGCTCAAGTAAGCGTCGACACCCAGCCAGGTGGTATGTCGGGCGACAATGTTTGCCACCTTCGCGACTCGTACAAACTGTCGAGAGCACTGTGGCAACCAGGAAAGCTTTGGCTCAACATGGGCCGTGCCTTGACGGTGGTAGTCCGATCCCGACAGTTTCGCGATGGCTGACAGGCTATCTGAGCACTAGTTCTACTGTGTTATTAAAGTAGAATAGGGTTGTTGCCACAAAAATGAGCGAGTCACGCCATGGTCAAGCGTTTGGAGACACGCTTTGAGCGCTACTGTGACGCGCTAGTGGAGAGCATGCAGCACGCTGATCGACAGCTGCCCGCGCGCTGGTACATGCAGGGTTTGATCTTGCCCGGGGGCAGGAAGAGCGTCGAGCCGATGGCCGCGCGGGTGCAGCCGCAGAATGTTCGACGCGCGCACCAATCAATGCACCATCTGGTCGCCGACTCGGATTGGAGCGATACGGCCTGGCTCGCGGCGGTGGCCCACGCAGTTGTGCCCGCGCTCACAGGCACCGGCACAGCAAAAAGCTCAGGCTACAGCGAGCCCTGCTACTGGATCATCGACGACACCGGTATGCCAAAAAAAGGGACGCACTCGGTGGGTGTTGCACGGCAATACTGCGGGCAGCTTGGAAAGACCGAGAACTGTCGGGTCGCCGTGAGTCTCTCACTTGCCACCGAGCAAGGCAGTCTGCCGCTCTACTACCAGCTCTACCTTCCCAAAGTTTGGACTGATGATCCGGCGCGCTGTGAAGCCGCAGGGGTGCCCGAGCGCACGCGCTTTCAAACGAAAGGGCAGATCGCGCACTCCCAGATTGAAGCGGCCTTAGCCGCAGGCATTCCACGCGGGCCGGTGTTGGCGGACGCCGCCTACGGAGATGAGGCCGCGTTTCGCGACTGGCTCAGCACAGAGGGGCTCGCCTACGCAGTAGGGATTGGTCCGGCCACCACCGTGTGGTGGGGACAGACGCATCAGCCCTTGCCGCTGGCGATCCCCGCCCCCGACACGCCCAAGAGGCGCGGCAAAGTCAGAGCGCACCTGGCACGAGACGACACGCATCAACCGATTGCGGTGAGTGCGTTGGCCAAACAGCTCGCCAACGAGTGCTACCCGCTCGTGGCATGGCGGCAAGGCACGAATATCGAACTCAGCGCGCGCTGCGCCCGGGTGCGGGTGCGGGTGCGGGTGCGGGCGGCGCACCGCGACCAGCCACGGGGGGAAGAGTGGCTCATCATCGAATGGCCCGAGGGTGAGCCCGAGCCCACGCGCTACTGGCTCTCCACCCTGCCTGAGACGGTGAGTTTTGAGGATTTAATGCACACGATCAAAGCCCGGTGGAGGATCGAGCGCGACTATCAGGAGTTGAAACAGGAGCTCGGACTGGGCCACTACGAGGGCCGCAACTGGCGTGGCTTTCATCATCACGCGAGCCTGTGCATTGCGGCGTATGGATTTCTCATGACAGAGCAACTCTCGGGGGTTAAAAAAAACGCCACTCGATTCACAGAACCTGCCCTACCCGAAGGCTTCCGTCCGCGCGGGTCTCTCCCCGATGCAACGTCATCAACCGCACTCAATCGCCACCCTGCGATTTCGCCTCGGACGCGCCATCGCAACGCGATTGATACAGTGCCCGTGCTGCGGAAAAAAAACTTACCGTATTCTTCGCATTTAATAACACAGTAGAACTAG
>JBBRVM010000240.1:0-6050 GCA_038246865.1 Burkholderiales bacterium | reverse complement strand
GGTCAGCCTCATGTTTGAGCGTGCGCAAATCCGCATGTACGCTGCGCATGAAGGCGTGAAAGTGAACACGTGTCTTGCGACGAATTTTTGACGCCCCGTAAAACGCGTCCATCAAAAAGCTTTTGCCGCGTCCGACGCCACCGTAAAGATAGACCCCTTTCGGCACGTCGGGGCGAGCAAACACGCGACCAAGAAGCGAGGCGCGTTTGTTGCGGAACGCAGTCAGCTCATCGTTTAGCCGTGCTAAACGAGCAGCGGCATGCTGCTGCGCATCGTCGAGCATAATGCCGCGTTCAGCGCAGAGTTTCTCCAGGGCTTGAAGCATCAGGCTAGTGCAATCAAAACTTCTTGTCATTCCCGCGAAGGCGGGAATCCAGACCTAGCCCACGATGTCGCAGTACAGATCGCGCCAGTCAGGGTTACTTTGATCAACAAGACGCAACTTCCAAAGGCGATTCCATTTCTTGATCTGCTTTTCTCTCGTTATCGCCGCAGAAATGTCACTGGTCATTTCAAACCAGACCAACATCTTTACGCCGTGTTTTTTAGTGAACCCATCAGCTAAATTGTTTTTGTGCTCATAGATCCGTTTCACCAAATTCGAAGTCACACCCACATAGAGCGTTCCGTTTCGTTCACTCGCGAGTAAATAGACAGCACAGTTCACGGTCTAGATTCCCGCCTTCGCGGGAATGACTGGTTCGTCACATATTCAAAGTACGTTTATCCACCGCAAGCGCCGCCTCTTTCGTCGCTTCCGACAACGTCGGATGCGCATGGCAAATGCGTGCGATGTCTTCCGACGACGCGCCGAATTCCATCGCCATCACGCCCTCGGCGATTAGCTCAGAAACAACCGGGCCAACCGCATGCATCCCAAGCACCTTGTCGGTTTTGGCATCGGCAAGGATCTTCACGAAGCCCTCGGTGTTGCCCAGTGCGCGCGCCCGACCATTCGCCATGAACGGGAAGCTGCCTGATTTATAGGCAACCCCCGCAGCCTTCAATTGCTGTTCGGTCTGGCCGACCCAGGCGATCTCTGGCGAGGTGTAAATCACCCATGGGATGCAGTTGAAATCGATGTGCGGATGCTGACCTGCGATGCGCTCGGCGACGGCGACGCCCTCTTCCTCGGCCTTATGAGCAAGCATTGGGCCGCGCACGACGTCGCCGACCGCCCATACGTTCGGCGCACTCGTTTTACAATCGCCATCGACGGTGATAAAGCCGCGTTCGTCGAGTTTCACGCCTGCCGCATCGGCGTTAAGGCCGATGGTGTTGGGTACGCGACCAATGGAGACGATCAGTTGGTCGAATAAGGCGGTTTCGGCTTTGCCGTCGGCGGTCGTGTATTCAACGGTCACATTATTCTTACCGGTCTTGATGGTGCCGACTTTGACACCCAAGCTGATCTTCAAGCCCTGTTTGGTGAACAGTTTGAGCGCTTCTTTCGCGACCTGCTCGTCGACCGCGCCGAGGAATGCGGGAAGGCCTTCGAGCACCGTCACCTCCGAACCAAGGCGCCGCCAGACCGAGCCCATCTCAAGGCCGATGACGCCGGCACCGATCACGCCTAATTTCTTCGGTACATCGCCGATCCTCAACGCACCGTCGTTGGAAAGAATCAACTGCTCGTCAAACGCCGCGCCCGGCAGTGGGCGTGCATTAGAGCCCGTCGCGAGGATTACGTTTTTTGCCGCGATTGATGCCGTTGACGAACCGCTGACATCGATCTGATAAACGCCATCCTTCGCCGCCCCGGCAAACGCACCGCGTCCGTGGAAAAACGTGACCTTGTTTTTCTTGAACAGATACAGGATGCCATCGTTGTTTTGTTTGACGACGGTGTCCTTGCGCGAGAGCATTTTGGCTACGTCCATGGACGCGCCTTTCACCGTAATGCCGTGCTCGGCAAAGTGATGCAGCGCATGATCGTAATGCTCGGAAGACTGCAGCAGTGCCTTCGATGGAATGCAACCCACGTTGGTGCAAGTGCCGCCCGGTGCAGGTTTGCCCGCCGCATTCTTCCATTCGTCGATACAGGCCACTCTAAAGCCCAGTTGAGCAGCGCGAATCGCCGCCACATAGCCGCCAGGGCCGCCACCAATCACTACTACGTCAAATTGATCCATGTTTATCTCTTATGTAGCGCGGATGCTCGCATCCGGGTCTTCGTAAATCGGCAAGACTGCCTGGTTTGCGCTTCGCGAGGACATCGAAACCCGGACGCGAGCATCCGGGCTACGTGTTGAAACGAAGCGCGACCCGCGCCACAAGCGCAGCGATTCCCAGGCCAAAAGTCACTTTCTCAACGGTCGACATATTTGTACCGGCCTCAGCGAGCGAAATTCGCTGATGGCGAAACTGATACGACACACAAAACAGTGCGAACCCAATCACCCCCAACCATGCAGGTAACGGCGGGCTCTTCCCGTCGAAAAGCGCTGGAGCGTTCGTGAGCGCAATGATTGCGAACAACACCTGCCACATGCGAACGGAGGTGGGCGTGTCTTTAAACATTAAAGATCCGACAATCGGTGACCGCAACGTTGAATTGATTCATATCCACTTTCGTAGGGTGGGCACCCCGTGCCCACGCGTTCGTAAATTAGCGAGTTAGTGGGCACGGGGTGCCCACCCTGCTCGGCTTAGCGTTTGAGCACTGCTGCACTACCGAAGTAACTCCATAAGCAAAAAAAAGGCAGCTACGAACCACATCCCCCACCGCCACTTTTCGCCATATTGCGTGCGCTTCTCAGGAGATGCGACGTAAGCTGCCGGGAGGAGAAACAGCGCTAACGCGGCCGCGGTTCCGAGACTTTCCACTTGGTCAACCCAAGTACTCCAAGAAAAAATGCGAGAGGTCGCCATAAAACCGGCAACCACGATCAAAACAGCGATGTAGTCGCGTCTTTTCATTTGTTATGCGGTCAGATCGATCCGCCAAGTACGTTTACAAATCCAGCAACAACCGCGCCGGATCCTCAAGCGCCTCTTTCATCGCTACCAACGCCAGCACCGCTTCGCGTCCGTCGATGATGCGATGGTCGTAGCTCATGGCCAGGTAATTCATCGGCCGAATCACGATCTGACCACCTTCGACTACAGCACGATCTTTCGTGGCGTGGACGCCGAGAATGGCGCTTTGCGGCGGGTTGATGATTGGCGTTGACAGCATGGAACCGAAAGTGCCGCCGTTCGAGATGGTGAACGTGCCGCCGGTCAATTCTTCGATGCCAAGCTTGCCTTCACCAGCACGCTTGCCGAAATCGGCGATCTGCTTTTCGATGTCGGCGATGCTCATTTGATCGCAATCGCGGATGATCGGTACGACGAGGCCGCGCGGCGAGCCGACAGCGATGCCGATGTCGTAGTAGCCGTGATACACGATGTCGGTGCCGTCAATCGATGCGTTGACAACCGGGTACATCTTGAGCGCATGTACGGCGGCTTTGACAAAGAAGCTCATGAAGCCGAGCTTGACGCCGTGGACTTTTTCGAACTTGTCTTTGTACGTGGTGCGTAGGTCAATAATCGGCTTCATGTTGACCTCGTTGAACGTGGTCAGAATGGCAGCGGTCGATTGGCTTTGCACGAGGCGCTCAGCGACGCGCATGCGCAGACGCGTCATCGCCACCCGTTGCTCTGGGCGATTGCCTAACGGGACGTTGACTAAGGGGGCAGATATTGGTGCGGACACTACGGCTTTCGCGGCTTGCGCCGCTCCTACAGGGGCTGCGGACTTCGCTTCTATGGACGCGATCACGTCGCCTTTGGTGATGCGATCACCGCGACCCGTGCCTTGCACGGCAGCGGCGTCAACGCCTTGATCGGCCATCATTTTGCGAGCGGCGGGAAGTGCAGCGGGCGCTGTAGGCGCGACCCAGGTCGCGCTAGTCGGTGCCGCTGGGGGTGCGTGCGCGACCGGGGTCGCGCCTACCGTTGCAGCCCCCGTTTTCGCTTCAGTATCAATCACACCCAGCACAACACCGGAGGTGACCGTCGCGCCGGATTGCACCTTGATTTCAACGAGAACGCCGTCGCCTTGAGCGGGTGTTTCGAGCACCACTTTATCGGTCTCGATATCGCAAAGATTCTGGTCGCGTTTGACGGCGTCGCCTGCTTTCGCGTGCCATGCGGCGAGCGTACCCTCGGGGGTGCCTTCAGCGAGTTGCGGGACTTTTATTTCGATCAACATTTTTACAAACTTTCTATCTACGCTCTGTCATCCTGAGCGGCAAGCGAAGGATCAGGTGGCAAACCATTTTTCTGAATTGAGCAGAAGCGGATGCAACCTGATGTTTCGCTTCACTCAACATGACAAATTTACAGATTCGTCATCATCTGCCCGGTGCCCAACTTCGAGCTAAAGACGCTCTCGACGAGTTCCTTCTGCTGCGCGTTGTGCTTGGACAAATAGCCGACTGCCGGAGACGCGCTGACGGCGCGGCCCGCGTAAAGCAACACTTGCTCGGGCTTCACGTCTGCGCGGAAATACGCCATCAGGCGATACCACGCTCCCTGATTTTGCGGCTCTTCCTGACACCACACGATTTCGTGCGCGTTCGGGAATTTTTTCAGCTGCGTTTTGAAGTCATCATGCGGGAACGGATACTGCTGTTCCAGACGAATGATGGCGACGTCCTTGATGTCCTGCTCGCGACGGTGTGCGAGCAGTTCGTAGTAGACCTTGCCTGAACAGGCGATCACGCGCTTGACGTTTTTGGCGACGATCTTTTCGGTTTCCCCGATTACGCTCTGGAACGTGCCCTCGGCCAACTCTTGCAGCGAACTCACGGCCTCTTTGTGACGCAGCAATGATTTCGGCGTCATCACGATCAGAGGCTTCCGCCAATCGCGCACCATCTGGCGGCGCAGCATGTGATAAACCTGCGCCGGCGTTGACGGAACGACCACCTGCATGTTGTGCTCAGCGCAGAGCTGCAGAAATCGCTCAGGACGCGCGGAGGAGTGCTCAGGCCCCTGACCCTCATAGCCGTGCGGCAGCAGCAGCGTGAGCCCGCACACACGACCCCACTTCACTTCGCCCGAACTGATGAATTGATCGATGACGACCTGCGCACCGTTGGTGAAGTCACCAAATTGTGCTTCCCAGATCACCAGCTGATTAGGCTCGGAGGTGGCGTAGCCGTACTCAAAACCGAGCACCGCTTCTTCCGACAGGATTGAATCGATGACCTGAAAATCGCCCTGCTTTGGCTTGATGTGTTGCAGCGGGGTGTAGCTGCCGCTGTCCCACTTTTCGCGCTCCTGATCGTGGAACACGGCGTGGCGGTGGGAGAACGTGCCGCGACCGGTGTCTTCACCCGAGAGACGAATGCCAACGCCATCGTTCACGAGTGTCGCGTACGCCAAATTCTCGGCCATGCCCCAGTCGAGGGGCAGCTTGCCATCGCCCATCGCCCTGCGATCCGCGATCATTTTTTCGACGCGCGAATGCAGGACGAATCCTTCCGGCATCGTGGTCAATTTTTTCGCCAACTCTTTGATTGTTTTCAGGGGAACGGTGGTGTCGGCTGTATCCGTCCATGTACGGCCAACAAACTTCGCCCAGTCCTGCTGGAACGGCGCGACGTAATTCGACAGAATAGTTTTGTTGGTATGCGTGCCTTTGTCCATCGCGTCGCGGAACGCGGTGACCATCTTGTCGGCCTCGCCGACTTTGATGACGCCCTCTGCTTCGAGCTTGTCAGCGTAGAGCTTTCGTGTGCCCGGATGCTGATGAATTTTTTTATACATCAACGGTTGCGTCACCATCGGTTCGTCCTGTTCGTTGTGTCCGAGACGACGGAAGCAGACGAGATCGATGAACACGTCTTTATGAAAAATGTTGCGGTAGTCAAGCGCGATCTCAGTAACCAGCAAACACGCCTCGGGATCATCCGCATTGACGTGAAAGATCGGCACTTCGGCCATCTTTGCAATGTCGGTGCAATACAACGACGACCGCACGTCGCGCGGGTCGCTGGTGGTGAAACCAATCTGGTTATTGATCACGACGTGCATCGTGCCACCGGTGCCGTAGTGGC
>JBBRVM010000239.1:0-6050 GCA_038246865.1 Burkholderiales bacterium | reverse complement strand
CAACGCCACGACCGACAGCACCACGCAGGCGACCTACGGCGCGCTGGTCGAGGCGCTCGCCAAACGCGGCCTCGCGTTCGTGCATTTCATTGAAGGCAATACCGGCGGCGCGCGCGATTTGAAGGATTTTGATTTCGCCTGGGCGAAGAAGACGTTATCTGCTGCGGGCGTTGTTTATGTTGGCAACAACAAGTATGACCGCGCGATGGCGATTGATGCGGTTGCGCACGGCGCGGTGGACGCCGTGGCGTTCGGTGTGCCGTTCATCGCCAACCCGGATTTACCGGAGCGCCTGAAGCAGGATGCCGCACTCAACGCCGCGAATCCCAAGACGTTTTACAGCGCAGGCCCCGAGGGCTACACCGATTACCCGACGCTGATGTAGCCGCCGTCCACGGGCACAATCGTGCCCGTGACGTAGCGCGCCGCGTCCGAACATAGAAACATGATCGGATCAGCAATTTCGGCCGGGTCGGCCCAGCGCGCCATCGGAATGCGGCCCATGATCTGCGCGTTGCGCTCAGGGTTCTCGCGAGCACCGCGTGACAATTCCGTAATCACCCAGCCCGGCGCGACTGCGTTCACGCGAATGCCGTCAGGCGCATAAGCGCAGCCCAGCGACATCACGAGGTTTTTCACCGCGCCCTTTGACGCCGAGTAAGCAGGCTGCACCGGGCCACCGAAAAAGCTCATCACCGAGCCGATGAAAACAATCGCGCCTTTTGATTTGGCGAGAAGCGGGCGCGCGGCGGTGGACACCCGCATACCGCCGTTCAAATTCACGTCGATCACCTCGGCGAATATCGCGGGATCGTGCTCCGCCGCACGGCGGATGATGCCCGCCGAATTCACCACAAAATCGAGCTGGTCGAGCGAGCCGATCAGGCGCTTCACTGCGTCGTCGTCACGCACGTTTAGCGCTTCGATGCGAATTCCCGCGAAGTCAGGATTCGCTTTGGCCGCCGCTATTTCCTGCTCAGTCACACCGCAAGCGATCACGCTCGCGCCTGCTCGCTTGAAGGCAAGCGATGCCGCTGCGCCAATGCCAGAAACGCCCCCAGTAACCAGGGCGACTTTGTTGGTGAAGTTGAAGGTGATGTTCATGAAACCGGCACTACGAAAGCGTAGGTACTTCCGCAACAATGGTTGACGACGGTTGCAGTCCGTCTCTAGTGTAGACGACGACTGAGGAGTCATCGGCTACCAGCCAAACTTCTTGTGCGCCTGCCGCGAAATAGGCGGCGCGTTTCGCCGCCATTTCGGCGTCACTGTTGCTGTCGGACAAAACTTCCACGCAAAGCTCTGGAGCTAGCTGCAACGGACTGTCATTCGCCTGAGACTGGATGAATGCAGCGGAGCCCCAGCCGACGTCTGGAACGCGCACGCCGATAACCGTTTGTATCGCTGGCTCGGTAATGATTTCACCGGAAGTGAGCTTCTTTGTCAGGTACTGAATGACGCGCGTTTGACGACGTCCGTGCCAGGTTGAAGCAGGACTCATTTCAATCATTCCCCAAGCGTTGAGCTCGATCTTGAACGGCAGATCGCGCAGCGTTGGATCAGCGAGTACATCAGACCATTGCATTTGAAATCTCCAGATGATGATTCAGTGTAATCCGGTCGCCTTACCGGCTACTTCAATCCCTTAAACCTAACCCGCTTGGGCCGCGCCCCTTCTTCACCGAGTCGATGCACTTTATCGGCTTCGTACTCGTGGAAGTTGCCGTTGAAGAACGTCCATTGGCTGTCTCCTTCACAAGCGAGGATGTGGGTGCAAATCTTGTCGAGGAACCAGCGATCATGCGAGATGACCAGCGCAGTACCGGCGAATTCGAGGAGCGCATCTTCCAGAGCGCGCAGCGTTTCCACATCAAGATCGTTCGACGGTTCGTCGAGGAGGAGCACGTTTGCGCCCTTGAGCAACGTTTTCGCCAGATGCAAACGTCCGCGTTCACCGCCCGACAAATTGCCAACCAGTTTTTGCTGATCCGCGCCTTTGAAATTGAAGCGGCCGATGTAGGCACGACTTTGCATCTCGAACCGTCCGACTTGCAGAATATCGGCACCGCCGGAGACGTCCTGCCACACCGTTTTGTCGTTGGTGAGGCTTTCGCGCGACTGATCGACGAAGGACATTTGCACGGTTTGGCCGATGACGACTTCGCCTTTGTCGGGTTTCTCGACACCCTGAATCATCTTGAAGATCGTCGATTTACCGGCACCGTTCGGGCCGATGATGCCGACAATCGCACCGGGTGGAATCGCGAACGACAGATCGTCGATCAGCATGCGATCACCAAAGCTCTTGGTCACGCCCTTGAACTCGATCACCTGATTGCCCAGACGCTCGGCGACCGGGATAAAAATCTCGTTGGTTTCGTTCCGCGTCTGATATTCGTGGCTCGACAATTCCTCGAAGCGGGTCAAACGGGCCTTGCTCTTGGCCTGGCGGCCTTTCGGATTCTGGCGAACCCATTCCAGCTCTTTCTTCAACGCTCTCTGGCGTGCAGATTCGCTCGATTCTTCCTTCTTCAGGCGGTCGCCCTTTTGCTCAAGCCACGCGCTGTAATTACCCTTGTACGGAATTCCGTGTCCCCGATCCAGTTCCAGAATCCACTCGGCTGCGTTGTCGAGAAAATAGCGATCATGGGTCACCGCAACCACGGTGCCCGCGTAGCGGGCCAGAAACTGTTCCAGCCACTCGACGCTTTCTGCGTCCAGGTGGTTGGTCGGTTCGTCGAGCAGCAGCATGTCCGGCTTGGAGAGCAACAAGCGGCATAGCGCGACGCGACGCTTCTCACCACCCGACAGGTTGCCCACTTTGGCGTCCCACGGTGGCAGGCGCAATGCGTCTGCCGCGACATCAAGCTGCGCCTCGGTGTTGTGGCCATCACCCGACGCGATGATGGCCTCTAGCTCCGCCTGTTCTTTGGCCAGCGCATCGAAATCGGCGTCTTCTTCGCCATACGCGGCGTACACCTCATCGAGGCGCGCCTGAGCCGCTTTCACGCCACCCAGACCTTCTTCCACGACTTCGCGCACGGTTTTATCGCCGTCGACCAGCGGCTCCTGCGGCAGGTAACCCACCTTGGTGCCGGGATTCGGGCGCGCTTCGCCCGTGAAATCCTTGTCCACCCCGGCCATGATTTTGAGCACGGTGGATTTGCCCGAGCCGTTGAGGCCCAGCAGACCAATCTTCGCCCCCGGGAAGAACGAGAGCGAAATGTCCTTGATGATCTGACGTTTCGGCGGAACAATTTTGCTCACGCCGTTCATGGTGTAGATGTATTGCATAGTCTCTGGTTTTCACGTGAACTCGTTTCAGCGAGCGGCGAGATTCGTTTATGAGCGAAGAGGGGGACTCCGACCGGTCTTCCTGAGCCTGTCGAAGGGTTGGCTGGTGCGAGTGCAACGTGGGCTTCGACAGGCTCAGCCCGAACGGCAAGGCGGAGCGATTTGACCGTATTATCTCAGGCTGAACGCCAATTGCCTGAACCGCCCGAAAAATGCGCACCTACCGCTACCACCTCGTTAACGTTTTCGTCGAATCCGATTCCGCAACCTTTGGCGGCAATCCGCTCTGCGTATTCGAGGACGCGCACGGCATGACCGATGGCGAAATGCAGTCAGTGGCAGCGCAGTTCAATCTTTCGGAAACGACGTTCGTGCTGCGCCGCGAGAACCTGCCGCCGCAAGTGCGAATCTTCACGCCCGCGTTCGAGATGCCATTTGCCGGGCACCCAACCGTTGGTACGTCGTTCGTTGTCAACGCGATCAGCCTGCCCGGCTGCACTGGCAGTTCGCTCACCCTCAACATGAAGGCGGGCGATATTCCGGTCACGCTCGAGCCCGGCGGGTGGACATTGACGGCCAACGCGCATACGAGTCGCAGCAGCGGAATCTCTGGTGCCGATACAGCAGAAATGCTGGGTATTGCCGAGGCTGATTTAGCGCAGGAGGCCCGCTATATCGACAACGGCAGCGAGCAACTGGTGATCCCGGTTGCCTCGGTTGAAGCGCTGGCCCGCGTCAAGCCAAACGCCGCGTTGCTGTCAAAGTTGGTGTGTAACAAGCTGGAGCGCTATCTCGCCTACGTCGTCGCCCGTGTGTCGAAAGATCGCTTTCAGGTGCGTTTCTTTTTCCCGAAAGATGGCGACATGATGGCGGAAGATCCGGGCACCGGTTCAGCCTGCGCTTGTCTCGGTGGTTATCTTCTCGACTCGGGCGAGCAATCGCCTTCGCAGTTCACCGTGACGCAAGGCGAGTTCATCAACCGGCTGAATGTGTTGCAGCTTTCGCTGACAGCGGACAAGCGCGTTCGCGTCGGCGGGCGGGTGGTGGCGTTGGGGGAAGGCGTTATTCGGCTGCCGTAGGTGGGTGTGTGTGGGATTGGTGCGGTGTGTGGGAGCGGCTAAACCCACACCAACAATCCCGCACCTGTAAGGGTTCTGATTTGGTTGCGACTAGTCTGCAAATCTACACCCGCTGGAGCACCGTCATGGCCAACCGTTTGCACTTAGTCACACTCGCCGTACTCTGTATGAGCGCGGTCGCAAGCGCGGCAACGGAGACCTGCACAACCACCAGCAAAGCAGCCGTCCCGACGGTGATCGAGCTCTACACCTCCGAGGGCTGCAACTCCTGCCCACCTGCCGATCAATGGTTGTCACAAACGGTTGCCCGCACAAGCGTAGTGAAGGACAACAACGTCATCCCGCTCGCGTTTCACGTCGACTATTGGGACTACATCGGCTGGAAAGACGCCTTCGCGCAACCTTCATTTTCCCAGCGGCAAACCACGCTCGCCCGAAGCGGAGGCGCGTCAGGCGTCTACACGCCGCAGGTGTTCATCAACGGCAAAGACGACCGCAGCTGGATGCGTGGCGGCGGTTTGGCCTCTGCCACACCCGCGTCGGTCAAATTCAATCTGACGTCGCAATGGCAAGGCGATGGCGTGGTGATGAGCGGCAAACTAGCCGATGCCAACCCTGCGATCCGCCTGCGCTACGCCATCACCGAAAACGGCCTCGTAACCGCCGTCAAAGCAGGCGAGAACAGAGGCGAAACGTTGCGCCACGACGCGGTAGTGCGTGCTCACGGCTTGCTGAACGCCAATGCCGCGGGCGCGTTCGCTGCCACCGTCCGCGTCCCTCGCGATATGCGTCGCAGCTCAAGTTTGCTGCACGTCATCGCCGAAGACGCGCGCGGAAATCCGGTTGCGGCTGCGACTTTGGCTTGCGTTTTGTAAGCAGCAGCTTTTCTATGAAAGTACCATCGCGTTGGGGCTAGTGGCATGATAGTGCCAAAGTCGAAAGTAGCGATAATCATCGCCTAGCCCCTATGTAGAAGGCGTTTCATTGAAAAGCTGATAGCAGCAAGATTACGCATCGGAACCGTTCAGCGCAGACAGTCGGCGACCGGAAATCTTTCGGCGATTTCGGTAGCGATGCACATGCGGTCGCAGCGACTGAAAAAAGTGTGTTGGCCGGTTTAAGCGCTTAGCAACACATCCCGCCAAGTAGTCACTTATCGCACGTACTCGCCAATCACGCCGTCTTCGCTGACGGAGCGTCTTTTGCGCGATACTCTGCGCATTCATGAGCTCTCCGTTTCTGAAAATCCAAACTTGGTTCGCCGCTCTCGGAATCGTTTTTGATAACAAGTCGTTTTGTGAATAAAAGCGGCCTTAGGCCCAATGCAGGAAGCCTTTCAGCCTAAAGCTGATCAATCCTCGCAAGGTGCCGCGCCTTCTGGACTTCATGCAGCCAGCTGCCGCGAATGCTCATGGCGGCGAGATTTTTCAGCTCGTCGTGGGTGAGGTCGAGCGCCTTCGCTGTGGCGCGATAGTTTTCGCCAATGTAGCCACCGAAATAGGCGGGATCGTCGCTATTGATGGTGACGACCACGCCTGCTTTCATGAGCTTCTTGATCGGGTGCGCTTCGAGCGAGGGCACGGCGCAGAGCTTGACGTTGGACAGCGGGCAAACGGTCAGCGGGATCTGCGCACGGGCCAAACGTGAGACCAGCGCTTCGTCTTCAATCGCGCGAAT
>JBBRVM010000238.1:0-6050 GCA_038246865.1 Burkholderiales bacterium | reverse complement strand
TACATATCAGCTCATCCACATCCACACCGAGTGCTGTTCCTCGTTCTAGTCATCGGCCTTCCAATTTCCCGGGTGGGTTTCCTGTCTTGTTCGCATCGGGTCTTTGCCCGGGTGTGGAAGACCGACAAGAAGTGGCGTGTGCGTGATCACGGAGACTGGGTGCCCGCCAGATAACCGCTTGGCGGCTAACGAGGCTAAGAACTTGTCCGTAAATAAACCGCGATGCCTGACTTGCCCTTTTTGCCTCACTCTTCGTTGCGCTTTTTTGCAATAGCTCGCTCTTGCTGCAAAAGCCGCGCCTCGATTGAGCCAAAAATTGCTGCGTCAAGCATTCGCTCTTATTTACGGACAAGTTCTAAGTCGCATTCGCGTAATTCATTTCACGAAAGGGTGGATAGATCCGCTGGTTCGACTTGCTGCCGCCGAACACGCCATAGTGGCCCACGCCCATCTGGATGTAATGCACACGACGAAACGGTTTCACGCTACTAGCCAGCTCCTGCGCGGCCATCGTCTGCCCGACAAAGTCTGGCCGCGCGCACAGGCCGAAATTGATTGCATCATCGATGGCTGGGCGCTCTGCTTCAAGACCTATGGCGGGCCATTCCTGTTCGGCGAGAAACCGTGCGCAGCCGATGCGATGTACGCGCCGGTCGTGACGCGATTTTTGCCGTAAGACGCTGCGCTCGACGAGGCGAGCGCGGCCTACCGCCAGATGATCATGGCGCTACCAGCGATGGCCGATTGGGTCGCTGCTGCAAAACTTGAGCCGGACGAAATCGACGAACTGGATGCGGAGTTTTAGGATCCGTAGTCCAGATGCTCGCATCCGGACTACGCATTTATCGTTCCGGAGCGGCTTATTGAATAGGTTTGATTTCCGAGACACAACCACTACGCGCGCATGCAGCTTTTCCATAGAAGCCCGATTGCAGCGGGGCTAGATCGCGATTATTCAAATACTCGCCTTTTACTTAAATGAATGCCTAGCCCCTATGCAGCGGTTGTTTCACGGCAAAGTCATTGACAAAATAGTTAGCGCAACTACGGCGTCTCCGTCTTCGAATACCCCGGCGCACGCCGATGTTTCGTTGCCTGCTCAAACGCGTAGGCCATCGCAATCAGCTTCGGCTCGCTCCACGCCGTGCCAACAAACGAAATCCCGACCGGCATTGTCGAGCGCGTCGAGATACTCCTTGCTGTCGAGCCCGCCTTTTGCGGCGGCACGCGCCATGTGCTCCTGCGCGAAATGCGGCATCACGCGGTCACGATTTTTCTCGTTGAACGCCATGATATCGGCGAGTGATTTGATCGGCAGATTCGGCGCGATCTCGGCGAGATAAGCCGCCATGTCCGCCTTGAATTCGTAGAGCAGCACATCGTATTCCCTCTGGCCGTATTTGCTCGCGTTCGGCAATTCAGGGAGATCGATGAGCGTGGCACTCTGCATCTTGAGTACGTCCAGCGCTTTCTCGACGACCGCAGATGCGAGGTCGTTGCGCCCGCCAAACTGGCCGCGCACGACGCCAATACGTTTACCTCTGAGCCCGTCACGATCCAGAAATTTTGTGTAGTCGGTCGCTCGTTGCGTCGCCTCCTTCGTGACCGCGTCGCGCGCGTCCGAACCTGCGAGCACGCTGAGCAGCGCGGCGGCGTCCGCCACTGTGCGCGCCATCGGCCCGGCGGTGTCCTGCGAATGCGCAATCGGCACGATGCCGTCGCGGCTGATCAGGCCCAGCGTAGGTTTGAAGCCGACAACGCCGTTGGCCTGCGCGGGTGACACGATGGAGCCGTCGGTCTCCGTGCCCACGGCCACAGTCGCCAGACTCGCCGCCTTCGCTGCGCCGGAGCCTGAGCTGGAGCCGCTGGTGTTGCGATCCAGTGCGTACGGGTTGCGCGTCAAGCCGCCGCGCGAACTCCAGCCCGATGTGGATCGCGTCGAGCGAAAGTTCGCCCATTCCGACAAGTTCGTCTTGCCCAGAATCACCGCGCCCGCCTCACGCAATCGCGTGACGACGAGGGCATCACGCGGTGCCTTCGCGCCCATCAACGCAAGCGATCCGGCAGTGGTCTGCATCGCATCTAGTGTGGCGATGTTGTCCTTGATCAGCACCGGAATGCCGTGCAGAGGACCACGTACTTTGCCCGCTTTGCGTTCACGATCTAACTCACGCGCGATCCTGATCGCATCGGGGTTCAGCTCGATCACCGAATTGATGCGTGGGCCGGATTTATCGATGGCGCGGATGCGCGGAAGGTATGCGCGCACGAGGGCCAGCGAGGTCGTTTTGCCGGATCGCATCGCCGCCTGCAGCGTCGCGGCGTCGGCCTCAACCACGTTCAATTTACCGGCGGATCGCGTGGCTGCCATGACGTTGTCTCCGATGAGGGTGGGCAACACGAGCGCGGCTGAGGATTGCAGGAATTTGCGGCGGGTGGTGCTCATGATTTGCCTTTAAGTCCGTATGCGCAATTTCATAAACGAAAAACGCCCAATCGGGCGTTTGGAGCGGGTGAAGGGAATCGAACCCTCGTCAGTTGCTTGGGAAGCAACAGCTCTGCCATTGAGCTACACCCGCGTCAGGGCATAACTTTACCTGATTGACGGTCGTTCAAAGCCCGCACAAGGCTGTTACTCCCGTCCTTCGACCGACTCAGGATGAACCGACCCTTGATCGGGCGGGAATCCAGACCGAACGTTCTGCGGTAATCTCCGCGTACTGCATAACCCGCTTTCCCCACCATGAAGTCCATTTCAGCCTTTCTACTCGCCGCACTCCTGAGCCTCTACGCCTTCGCTGCCGACGCGCCCGTCTACGACGAATCGGCCGACGCGCAGGCGCAGGTTTCACAGGCGCTTGCCAAAGCCAAGGCCGACAACAAGCAGGTGATGATTGTGTTCGGGGCCAACTGGTGCGGCGATTGCAAGATGCTGGACGGCGAGTTCAAGAAGCTGGCGTTGAAGACGCTGCTCGACGCGAATTACGTGATCGTGAAGGTAGATGTAAACCGCTTCAACAAGAACCTGGACGTGGTGAAACCGTATGGCGACGTGATCAAAAAGGGCATTCCGTCCATCGTGATCGTGACGTCGGCGAACCAGCTCATGTACGCGACCAACGGCGGCGAATTGGCCGATGCGAGGAAAATGGGGGAAATGGGCGTGGCTGAGTTCTTTCGGGAGTTGGCTGCGCGTAAAGAGCGCGGTTAGCGAAGTCGGCCCTTGTAGCGTCACAACACACGTTGGGTCGCGGCAAGCCGCTCCTACAAGAACCGCCACGCTTCTCCCATTGATCTCTACCGGCTGGAAATCTGATTTTGAGCATCCCCGATCCTGCAAATAGCGAACCCATCCGCATCTCCAAAATCCTGGCCCTTCGCGGCATCGCGTCGCGCAGCGAAGCGGATCGCATGATCGAAAAAGGCTGGGTGGCGGTGAATGGCTTCGTCGCGATTCCCGGTGATCGCGCTGCGCCAGATGCCGAGATCACGTTGTCGGCCGAAGCGCATGCGCAGCTGGACGGCACGCTCACGGTGATCATGAACAAACCACGCGGATTTACGTCCGCAGCCGATGAGTTCGGTGGCGCGCCTGCGATGACTTTGCTCACGTCTCAAAACTATTTCACGACGGCATCAAGCGCACCCGATGGGCCACAGCCGCCGCGTCTTCCCGGTAGCGGCTTGCGTGTGGCGGGACGCCTGTCGACGCGCGAGATGGGCCTCGTCGTTTTCACCACGGACACCGCGCTGGCACGTCGTCTCGCCGCCGCCGATGTTGAAGAAACCTGGCGCATCGATTTCCGCGAAGTGCCGCCTGACGATGCGGTCGAAGTCATTTCGAGCGCGCTGCACAACGCAGTGCAAGTTACGAACGATCCTGACCATGCAAACGCACTGCTGCTTACCACGCCATCGCTCGCCAAAGGCATCCTCTCGTCCATCTGCGACGGCCAAGACTGGCACACGGACTTAACACGGATACGACGCGGCGAAATCTTGCTCGGCGATGTGCCATCTGGCCGTTGGCGACTGCTTTAGCGAGCGAATCATGGGCGCGGCAAAGCAAACTGGCGGACGCATTCTGCTCGCTCCAATGGAGGGCTTGCTGGACTTCGTGTTGCGCGACATTCTGACGCGCGTGGGTGGCGTGGATCGCTGTGTGTCGGAGTTCATTCGCATCACCGAACGGCTGATGCCAGCGCGCACCTTCATCCGCATCATGCCCGAGCTTTTGAATGGTGGTTGCACCTTCGCAGGTGTTCCCGTTCGTGGGCAATTGCTCGGCTCCGATCCGGTTTGCCTTGCCGAAAACGCAGCGCGTCTGGCGGAACTCGGCTCACCCGGCATCGATCTCAATTTTGGCTGCCCGGCGAAAGTCGTGAACCGGCACGGCGGTGGCGCGATGCTGCTCGAAACGCCGGAACTGGTGAGCCAGATCGTGTCGGCTGTGCGTCGCGCTGTGCCCGCGCATATTCCAGTCTCGGCCAAGATGCGCCTGGGCTTCAACGACGACACTCGCGCCGAAGAGTGCGCGCAGGCCATCGCAGATGCCGGCGCAGCAGAACTCGTCGTGCATGCTCGCACCAAGGCACACGGCTACCGCCCACCCGCATACTGGGAGCGCATCGCGGACATCCGCGCAGCCGTTGACATTCCGCTGATCGCCAACGGCGAAATCTGGACGGTCGCTGACGCGCTGCGCTGCCGCGAAGTGAGCGGCTGTCAGGACATCATGCTCGGTCGCGGCATGGTGGTCGATCCCGGATTGGCGTGGGCAGTGCGCGCGGCCGCATTCGCGAAACACGACGAACCAGGCTCCAGCGAACCGCAAGTGCCGTGGCAAACACTACGCCCGCTACTCAATGATTTCTGGGCGCTCGTCACCGTCCGTGTGGAGAAAAAGCATCGCGCCGGACGACTCAAGCAGTGGCTCAATTTTTTACGCCGCCGCTACCCGGAGGCGGAGGCTATTTACACCGAGTTGCGCACCATCAATGATGCGACGTTTATCGATACCTGGCTGCTCAAGAACCAAGAGACACGATACGACAAGCTATTGGCGGCTGAATTACTCTAAACGAGTACTTGGCGAAGGCGGGCACTTACAGCTCGTCGCCCTGACGCAGCGCCTCGCCGCCCTGACGCGTTAGGATTCGTCTAAACGCCGCCATATCCGCCCGTGTCTTGTGTTCCGCGAAGTAACTTGCCGTGCTCAGTACAGCCAGCTTCTCCGCTACCGCAGTGGCAACGAATTGATTCATGCTGATGCCTTCGGACAACGCCATTTTTTCAACAGAGTCCGGCAAAGTTGTTCCAGACGCCCCACGCTTTCGCTGCAAGCTCGCACCCTCCAATAGCTACTTTTGAGTGCGGGACAATTCGGTGTCACAGAGCCGTAACATCATTGTCATAAAACATCAGTCTTATGCCAGCCACTATCCTTATTGTTGAAGACGAGCCCGCGATTGCGGAGCTGGTTTCCCTTCACTGCAAACACGCGGGTTACGCCGTAAAAGTGGCGCACGCGGTGCTCGATGCACGCGATATCGTGGACGAGGCGTTGCCGGATTTAATCGTCCTCGACTGGATGTTGCCGGACAAATCGGGGATCGACTTCGCCCGCGAACTCCGCAAAGATGACCGCACGCGAGACATGCCGATTCTGATGCTGACAGCGCGCGCGGCTGAGGACGACAAAGTACGAGGCCTCGAAGTGGGCGCAGACGATTACGTGACCAAACCGTTTTCTCCCAAGGAACTGATGGCGCGGATCAAAGCGCTTTTGCGTCGCGCTGCGCCTGAGTCGAGCGAAGAGCCGATTGAGGTGGCGGGCCTTCGACTTGAGCCTGCGGCGCATCGCGTTTCCGGCAATGGCACCGAGCTGAAAGTGGGCCCCACAGAATTCCGCCTGCTCCGATTTTTGATGTCACGCCCGGATCGGGTGATGACGCGTCAGGCATTGCTCGATGGCGTCTGGGGCGATCATGTGTTCATCGAAGAGCGCACAGTGGATGTGCATGTGCGCCGCCTGCGCATTGCGCTTGAAC
>JBBRVM010000237.1:0-6053 GCA_038246865.1 Burkholderiales bacterium | reverse complement strand
TCCGGCAAGCCACAGGCACCCAATTTCTCAGTGTTTGACAACTACATTCAGGAACCCGCCTACCTGTCCGGCATGATCGCTGGCGGCATGACCAAGTCGGGCAAGATCGGCATGATCGGTGGCTTCCCGATTCCGGAGGTCAATCGCCTGATGCACGCCTTCATGGCCGGCGCGAAAGACACCAATCCGAAGGTCGAATTCATGGTGACCTTCATCAATAGTTGGTTCGATCCACCAAAGGCCAAAGAAGCCGCCTTCGCCATGATCGACAAGGGCGCAGACCTGATGTACGCCGAGCGTTTCGGTGTGTCCGACGCGGCGAAAGAGCGCGGCAAGCTGGCCATCGGCAACGTCATCAACACCCAGGACAAGTACCCTGACACGGTCGTCTCGTCTGCCCTGCGGAACATGGAGCCGAGCGTCGATCGCGCGTTGAAACTCGTCAAAGATGGCAAGTTCACAGCCGAGGACTACGGGCAGTATTCGATGATGAAATACAAAGGCTCGGAACTGGCACCGCTGGGAACCTTTGAGAAGAAAATTCCCGCTGACATCGTAACCAAAATGCGCGCCAGGGAAAAGATGATTCTTGACGGGAAATTCACTGTCAAGGTCGATGATTCTCAGCCTAAGTCGACGGCGAAATAGCCAACCGTCGGTAGCGGGAGCCTCGCACGGCGATCCACCGGAAAAGCCTCCCCTGCGAAGTAGCGGAGGCGGCGCAACGCGCCGGTGGGGTGGCTGCGAAGGAGTCCAACGGCTGTGGTTCGTTAGTCCACGTACCCCTCCGCCCTTCGGGCACCTCCCCTACTTCGCAGGGAAGGCTTACTGCGAAACTTTCAAATAGATTTTGACCGCTTCCTCACCTGCCCTCCAACTCTCAGGCATCACCAAACGCTTCGGCGCATTGGTGGCGAACGACAACATTTCGCTGCATCTGAATCATGGCGAAGTGCTGGCGCTACTGGGCGAAAACGGCGCGGGTAAATCAACGCTCGTTTCCATCCTGTTCGGGCATTACGCAGCCGATGAAGGCTCGATCACCGCTTTCGGTAAACCGCTGCTGCCCGCCGATCCCAAAGCATCACTAGCCGCTGGCATCGGCATGGTGCACCAGCATTTCGCGCTCGCCGACAACCTGAGCGTGCTCGACAATGTGCTCATCGGTCTTGAGCCACTCTGGCGGCTTCGCTCTAACGCGGCGCCAGTGCGCAAACAGCTCGCCGAAGCCGCTTTGCGTTTCGGTCTGGCGGTCAACCCCGACGCGCAAGTCGGCTCGCTCTCAGTCGGTGAAAAACAGCGCGTCGAAATTCTCAAAGCCCTGGTGCGTGGCGCAAAAATTCTGATTCTGGATGAGCCGACGGCGGTGCTCACACCACCGGAAAGCGCGGCGCTCTTTGTGACCTTGAAGCAAATGGTCACACAGGGCTTGTCGATCATTTTTATCAGCCACAAGCTTGATGAAGTGTTACAGGTCAGTGATCGCATCGCAGTATTGCGCGCGGGCAAACTGGTGGCCGAATGTGCCGCAGCGACGGCCACCAAACCGGCGCTCGCGCAATGGATGATGGGCCGCACGCTCGCACCTGAGGTCTATCCGCCGCGTCAACGCGGCGCGCCGCTGCTGGATCTGGACGCAGTCTGCACGAGCGGGCACCCCACACTCAAAGGCGTTTCACTGACCGTCCACGCCGGGGAAATTGTTGCGATTGCAGGTGTCGCCGGAAATGGTCAAGCGGCGTTGGCTGATTTGCTGTGCGGTGTGCTTCCGCTGGGCAGCGGAGACGTGCGCATGAGCGGCAAGGCACTCATTGGCTCACCGGCCAACTGCGTGCAAGTCGGCATCGGTCGTATCCCGGAAGACCGCAGCCACATAGGGGTTGTAGGCGATATGAAACTGTGGGAAAACGCCATCGTCGAAGACTTGCATGATGCTCGCTTCGCAAGCGCGGGCGTTGTGCGCAGCGAGCCAGCCCGGCAATACGCGGCTGCGCTGGTTCAGCAATTCGATGTGCGAACGCAAGGCGTGGATGTGCCGATCCGTAGCCTGTCTGGCGGCAACATTCAAAAGCTGATTTTGGGTCGCGTGCTATCGCGCAAGCCCAAATTGATTGTTGCAAACCAGCCAACGTGGGGGCTCGACGTTGGAGCCGTTGCGGCAATTCACGAACACCTCGTCACTGCATGCAAGGCTGCAGCCGGCGTCTTGCTAATTTCCGAAGACCTTGAAGAAATCATGGCACTGGCGGATCGCATCGCCGTGATGTCGCGTGGGCATCTCTCAGAAGCGCGCCCCAAATCGGAATGGACGTTGGCGTCGCTCGGTTTGGCGATGACCGCAACGACGTCGGAGTATGAGGTCGTGCGTGCGGCTTGAGCCTAAGTCCACCGACGCGAAGTCACAAACGCGCGCCATCGCGCTGGCCTCGTTATCAGCAATCGCGTTCACATTACTGATCGTGTCGTTGCTGGTTATTTGGGCAGGCGCTCCGCTGCTCGCCGCCTACGGTGCGTTGTTCAAGGGCGGCTTTGGCGACGTGTTTGCTCTGAGCGAAACTTTGACCCGCGCAACGCCGCTGATCTTGACTGGCCTTGCCGCGACGGTTGCCTTCAAGGCCAAACTCTGGAACATTGGTGCAGAGGGGCAGTTGTACGCTGGGGCACTCGCGGCAGTCAGTGTCGGTGGCCTGCACGGGGGTGAAGGTTTTGCGCTCGCCACGCCGGTATTGTTTGTGCTGATGATCATTGCTGCGATGGCTGCCGGTGCTGCGCTGCTCATGATCGCAGCGGTGCTCAAAACGTGGGGGCGCGTCGATGAAGTCGTGGTCACATTGCTCATGAACTTCATCGTGTTGCTGCTGGTGAGCTGGATGCTTGACGGCCCAATGAAAGACCCCACCGCAATGGGCTGGCCGCAATCCGTTTCGTTGAAGCCCGAGCTCGAACTGACCAAATTGATCGAACAAACGCGCCTCCACTCCGGCCTGCTGATCGCGCTCGGCGCGTCGGTCATCGTGTGGGCGATCTTCCGCTTTACGACGTTCGGTTTCGCTGCACGTGCCGTCGGAGCGAACGTCAACGCGGCGCGATTTTTAGGACTGCCGGTGGCTCGCACTGCGATGTTAACTGCGCTATTTTCAGGGGGTCTCGCAGGGCTCGCTGGTGCAATTGAAGTCGCGGGCCGAACGAGCTATGTCACGCTCGACATGAGCCCTGGCTACGGCTACAGCGGCATCGTGATTGCCATGCTCGCCGCCCTCAATCCGCTCGCCGTGGTGCCCGCTGCGATATTCGTCGCGGGCATGCTGGTCGGTGCCGATTCGATGAGCCGCGCGGTCGGCGTGCCGACCTACATCGCGGATGTCATCGTGGCGGTGAGCCTGATCGCGGTACTCGTCGCGACGATGCTGACGCGTTACCGCGTGAGGTGGCACTGATGCTCGCGACCAATCGGAGCCAGCATGCTTGCTGAGGCCTTTCAACTCCTGCTCAGCGATCCCTTCTGGGTCGCCGTGCTGCGCATTGCCACGCCGCTCATCATCGGCACGCTCGGTGTGCTGCTGTGCGAGCGCGCAGGCGTGTTGAACTTAGGCATCGAAGGCATTATGGTCGCCGGTGCCTACACCGGGTGGCTCGCGGTTTACCTTGGCGCGCCCCTGTGGATTGGCGTGTTGGCCGCGATGGCAACCGGTGCCCTCTTCGGCCTGCTGCATGGCGTATTAACCGTACCGCTGGCGCTGTCGCAGCACGTCGCCGGACTGGGCATCACGCTGCTCGCAACCAGTCTCTCGTACTTCGCCTATCGCGTGACCTTCCCCAAGGTCACGACGCCGCCGACGATTCAGCCGTTTCAGGCGGTGGGAACTACCGCGATGGACGGCATCCCCGTGCTCTCGGTGTTCGCTGCTTCAACGCCATTAACCTGGCTCGCATTCGCGCTGGTCGCGCTGGTCGCATGGGTGCTCTATCGAACGCCCGTCGGCCTCGCTATCCGCATGGTCGGCGAGAATCCGCACGCTGCAGAGAGTCAGGGCATCAACGTCACAGCCGTGCGCATCGGCAGCATCGTCGCGGGCTCCGCGCTGATGGGTTTGGCGGGGAGTTTTTTGACTCTCTCCGCATTCAACGCGTTCTTCTTCAATATGATCAATGGGCGCGGCTGGATCTGCGTGGCGCTGGTCGTTTTTGCAAGCTGGCGACCGGGCAAAGCGCTGCTTGGTGCCATACTTTTCGCGGTGTTCGACGCAATGCAATTGCGACTGCAACAGGTGCCAGGGAATGTGCTGCCTTATCAGCTATGGCTCATGGCACCCTATCTGCTCTCGATAGCGGCACTGATTTTGGTGGCGCGCAAGGCGACTTATCCGCAGGCTTTGATGGTGCCTTATCGTAAGGGTGAGCGTTAGAAGTCACGCATCCGTCGTGACGCCTTTCACCAGTAGGCAGTTTAGACGGAGGCCATACGCAAGCTAACGGCATAATCCCCGCTGCTTTCCCCACAGAGCCTGCGCCCGCCCAAGGGCAATCACTCTGCTATAAAAACAACGAAACTTCATGCCCGCCAACGCCTTCCACAACATCACCCAAGTCGAATCCAGCCTGTGGGAGGCGGCTGACCAACTTCGCGCCAATTCCAAGTTAACCAGTAGCGAATACTGCATGCCAGTGCTTGGCGTGATTTTCTTGCGCCACGCGACCAATCGCTATCAGGCGGCCGTGCAAGCCATCGAGGCCGATCAGGCCGCAGGCAGGATGCCCAAGCGTCCGCTTGGCAAGGCCGATTTCATCAAACGCCGCGCGCTGATGCTGCCGGCGGCGGCTCGCTACGACACGCTGCTCAAGCTGCCTTCCGGCACGAGCCTGGGTGCCGCGCTGGTCAACGCCATGAACGCCATCGAGGCGGACTTTGAGCCGCTGGCCGGTCAATTGCCGAAGGACTACGACCGCTTCGACAACAAGCTGCTGGAAGACCTGCTGCGTGCGTTTGATTCCGAGGCGCTGCGCAATGCCACCGGCGACGTGTTTGGTCGCATTTACGAATATTTCCTGATGAAATTCGCGATGCAGGGCGCGCAGGATAACGGCGAATTTTTTACGCCGCCGTCGCTGGTGCAAACGCTGGTCAATGTCATCGAGCCCGATCACGGCGTGGTCGCAGATTTGGCCTGCGGATCGGCAGGCATGTTCGTGCAGTCCAGCCACTTCATCGAGCACGAAGGGCTGGACACCATGAAGCGTGTAACCTTCTACGGACAGGAAAAAACGGCCACCACCATTCGCCTCGCCAAGATGAATCTCGCCGTGCACGGGCTGGAGGGCGACATTGTCGAGGCCAACACCTTCTACGATGATCCGCACCGCCTGCAGGACGGTCGCCCGCTGTGGGGAAATTGCGATTTCCTCATGGCCAATCCGCCGTTCAACGTGGACATGGTCGACGCCGAGCGCGTGAAGGACGACCGCCGTCTGCCCTTCGGCCTGCCCGGCGTGAACAAGGACAAGCGCGTCTCGAACGGCAACTACCTGTGGATTTCATACTTCCACAGCTACCTCTCGCCCACCGGCCGCGCCGGGTTCGTCATGTCGTCGCAGGCCAGCAGCGCGGGCCACGGCGAAAAGGAAGTGCGCCGCAAACTTGTTGAAACCGGCGACGTCGACGTGATGATCGCCATTCGCTCCAACTTCTTCTACACCCGCACCGTGCCCTGCGAGCTATGGCACTTTGACCGCGCCAAACCCGCCGAGCGTAAAGATCGTGTGCTGATGCTCGACGCCCGCAATGTGTATCGTAAAGTCACGCGGAAGATTTACGACTTCTCTCCTGAGCAGCAGGCCAATCTCGCCGCCATCGTCTGGCTGCATCGCGGGCAGCAGGCGCGCTTTGTCGAACAGGTTCATGCGCACATTGGCAGCGCCGTGAATGCCGCCGAAGCGTGTTTTCTGGACCAGTCCGGCGATCGCCCGTGTGAGCGGCTCGATGAGTTTCGTCAGGCCTATGCAGGCCTGCGCAAGCTGATAATACCGTTCCTGAAGGACGCGCCCGAGGGCACGCC
>JBBRVM010000236.1:0-6083 GCA_038246865.1 Burkholderiales bacterium | reverse complement strand
GACAATGCAGTCGCCCCTAAGAATCGGTTTGCATCGAAGTATTTCTTTTTGATTGCGGCGATGAGTTTTGCAGGTGGATTCGCCTCACTGACTTTCCCGCAATTTGCCGTTCAGATCTTCAGTATCTGGGTCGGCATCGTCGTCGTGGTCGCATTTTTTGTGATTAGCAAGAGCTAGAAGTCTGCGCGGTAGCCAGCGTGGAGCCGTAGCGCGGACCGCTTGCGGTTCCGCCGAACGCGGTTGCCTGCCACCGATGGCGGAACCCCTCCGGGTATCCGCCCTACGGCTTTTTCGTGTAATCGCCACTACATAGGGGCTAAAGGCAAATTACGACTGATGTCGATAGATGCCATTTTGCACGCCTATCCCCCGTTCAGCTGTCATTTCAGCGTAAAGCTGTTGACGTCTTCTTCCCGAAAACCCAATCCGAAATCGCCATAAATTCCTCGCACGTCAATTCCTCGGCGCGAGCTTGCGGGTTGACGTTGATTTCGGTCCAGGCTTCGGGCGTCATCCATGCGCCGAGGCTTTTCCTGAGCATTTTGCGGCGTTGCGTGAAGGCAGTGGTGACGATTTGTGCGAACAGGGTTTCGTCTTTTGGGCGCAGACGCCGCGCACCCGCTGGTGCCCCTGATTCCGCACCCGCTGGTGCGTCCAAATCCGTGCCCAACGGCGTGAGGCGCACGATGCTTGAATCGACCGACGGCACGGGCTTGAATGCGGTGGGTGGGACGTCAAAACACTTCTCGATTTTGAATCGGTATTGCAGCATCACCGAGAGCCGTCCGCGCTCGCCATCGCCCGCTGCAGCGGCCATGCGATCCACCACTTCTTTTTGCAGCATGAAGGTCAGGTCATTGATGCGCGATTCAAACTCGCACAGCCGAAACAGGATCGGCGTGGAGATGTTGTACGGCAGATTGCCCACGACGCGCAGCGGCGCAGGCAGCGTTGCAAAATCAAACTCCATCGCGTCGGCCTGATGCACCCGCAGTTTGCTCGCGTCGAACTCATGCGTCAACCGCGCCACCAGATCGCGGTCGATTTCGATAGCGTCGATGCTGCCGTTCACGCCGAGCGCATTGATGAGCTTGCGCGTGATGGCCGCCTGCCCTGGCCCGATTTCCACGATGTGTTGACCGGGCTGCGGATCAATCGCCTCGACGATACGGTTGATGATCGACTGGTCGACGAGGAAGTTTTGACCGAAGCGCTTGCGGGCGCGGTGGTGCGCGGGCGCTTTTGGG
The DNA here is from genome assembly GCA_038246865.1 of Burkholderiales bacterium. Lineage (GTDB taxonomy): Bacteria > Pseudomonadota > Gammaproteobacteria > Burkholderiales > Casimicrobiaceae > Casimicrobium. The sequence goes on along the minus strand of JBBRVM010000236.1, from coordinate 4,836 downwards.
TGCTCAGTTGCCTGTTTCGTGAATTCGCTCATTCGAAATGATCCAGTTCAGCGAGCAGTCGCGGCATCGCGTCGGTCATGCCGCGATAGGCGACGACCTCGGGCGTCATCGAGCGTAGCGACGCGGCAAGCTCCGCCGCACGTCCCGGCGCAGCTTTGATCACATCCACCAGCGGACTCACCATGACCCGAATGAAAAACACCGCGCGCTGCATATGCGGCAACGGCCACGTCGTCTGCCGTTCAACGCGGAAGAAGAGGTTCGTCAGCAGCGGCGACATATCGCGCAGGGCTTCCGTCCACCACGCTTCGTTTTTGTCGGGATGCTGGTCAAGGCTTGCGCTCGGCACGATGAGCCAGACGTGACGCAGCATCGGCTGCTTCATGAAGGCCATCGTCATGATGCTTTGCCCAGCGGCGATCAGCGTTTGATTGTCGGCGACGGGCGCGTGAATTGCTGCGAAATCGAGGCCGAGTTTCTCTCGCGGATCCCAGCGGGAGGGGAAGCAGACGGAGAGGTATTCGGTGTGCAGGGTGTCGCCGTCTTGCTTCAGGATTACGAAGTCTTCTTGTGGAGAGAGGATGGTGTTCTGCGCTAACTCCCCTCCCCCCTCGCGGGGGAGGGGCTGGGGGAGAGGGGGCGCGTGGAGAGTCACGGTTCGTTGGTTGCTGTTGCCTCCGTCCCCCTCTCCCCAACCCTCCCCCACCGGGGGTGAGGGGGCCAATCCCTGTATAGCGGCGATGACCTGCTCGTTCGGCGTGCCCACCATTGCCCGACCACGATGTGTAGCAAGCACGTGCTCGCGTTCTCGCCGGTAAATCCCGGCCAAGTCATCCCGAAGCAACAATGCAGGCGCATCGCCGTCCAGCTTCTCCAGATTCGGGCGCATGCGAAACGGCGTGGCGACGGGCCACGGCATTCTGCTTGCGGCAGTTAACCAATCAGGCTGCATGGCTTACAGCGGCCACGCGGCTAGATACTCTTTCCAGTGTGTGGCGTCGTGCGCTCCGAGCTTCTCGCGCAACAGCGCAAGCTCAGCCGCGTACTCTGCCTTATCGAGATCGCCGCGCATGGCGAGAAAGCGCAGGAAGAGCAGGTAAGTGTTCGCCACATCGGTCTCGCAATAAGCACGAATGTTCGCGAGTTCGCCGCGCTGAAACGCAGGCCAGACCTGGCTGCCGTCCATGCCCAACTTTCCCGGAAAGCCGCAGAGCTTGGCCATGGTGTCGAGCGGTGCGTTGGCGCGTGCCTGATACATCGCCATGAAGTCCATCAGATCGAGATGGCGCTCTTTGTAGCGGTTCAGGTAATGGTCAAAACTGAACGCGCGGTCGTTGGCGCCTGTTTCCAGAAAACGTGATGCGGTGACACCCGTGATCAGGCCACGCTGCATCAGCACGGGCAGATCAAACCCACCGCCGTTCCAGCTCACCAGATGAGGTGTTTTGCGATCAATGAGATCGAAGAATTTTTGAATGATCGCGGGCTCGTCGTCGTCAAGCTCGCCCAAAGTCCAGATCGCAAGTTTGTCCGCACCTTCGCGAAACGCGCACGAGATGGCGCACACGCGTTGCAGGTGATGCGGCAAAAATTCGGTGCCGTTTTTAAGGCGCTGTTGCGTGAACGCCCACAGCGCGACTTCATCGTCGGACAGTGACGCGGGTAGGTCGTGAAGCCGGCGAATTCCCGGCACGTCGGGGATCGATTCGATGTCGAAGATGAGTGTGGGCAGCATCTGCACATTGTAGGAGCGGCTCTGCCGCGCCACCCCTCTGTCGCTTCACGACATCTTCCCTACTTCGCAGGGGAGACCCGTACATGCCTCCCCTGCGAAGTAGGGGAGGTGCCCGAAGGGCGGAGGGGTGCCTCAGCCGGGAAATACGCCCGTCGACAAATACCGATCCCCACGGTCACACACGATAAAGACAAACGTCCCGTTCTCAACGCCTCTGGCGAGCCGCAGCGTAATCGCCAGCGCGCCCGCTGCGCTGATGCCGCAGAAGATGCCCTCCTGCACAGCCATGACGCGGGCCATTTCTTCCGCATCGGCCTGAGACACCTCCTCAACCCGATCAACACGCGCTTTCTTGAAAATTGCCGGGCGATAGGCCTCGGGCCACTTGCGAATGCCCGCGATGCTCGAACCGTCGGTCGGCTGGGCGCCGACTATGACGACTTTTTCGTTCTGTTCTTTTAGGTAATTCGAGATGCCGGTGATGGTGCCGGTGGTGCCCATTGCGCTCACGAAATGAGTCACTTGGCCATTCGTCTGCCGCCAGATTTCTGGGCCGGTGCCGGTGTAATGGGCGAGTGGATTGTCCGGGTTGGCGAACTGGTCAAGCACGCGTCCGTTGCCCTGCTGCTCTAACTCGACGGCAAGGTCACGCGCGCCTTCGATGCCTTTTTCTTTCGATACCAGCACGAGTTCCGCACCGTACGCCTTCATCGCCTGACGACGCTCAACCGATTGATTCTCGGGCATGATCAGCAACATCTTGTAACCACGCATCGCGGCGACCATCGCCAGCGCGATGCCAGTATTGCCAGAGGTCGCCTCGATCAGCGTGTCGCCCGGTTTGATCGTGCCGCGCTTTTCCGCCTCGACAATCATCGAATAGGCGGGTCGGTCTTTCACGCTGCCCGCCGGATTGTTACCTTCCAGCTTGCCGAGGATGACGGTGCTCTCGGGCACGCCAAAAAGGGCGGGCAGGCGTTGCAGGCGAGCAAGCGGCGTATTGCCGATGGTGGAGTCGATGGTGGGGTAAGAGATACTCATCAAATTGCTGCGGGTGGACACGTTCTGGATTCCCGCCTACGGCGAGAATGACGACGGTTCGATTATCCCGCACCAAAGAAAAACCCCGCCGAAGCGGGGTTTTTCAGGACTAGCCGGGGAAGCTTAGGGCTTCTTTGGGGTGTCTTCTTTTTTGGCTTCAGCTTTAGGCGCGTCTTTCTTGGCGGCGTCTTTCGCTGGGGCTTCTTTCGCTTTAGCAACGTCAGCCTTTTTCTTGGCGTCAGCCTCTTTCTTTGCTTTTGCGTCGGCTTCTTTTTTAGCTTTGGCTTCGTCAGCTTTAGCTTTTTTGTCAGCAGCTTTCTTGGCTTTTTCGTCGGCTTTAGCTTTCTTGTCAGCTTCTTTCTTGGCCTTATCAGCAGCCGCTTTTTCGTCTTTGCTCATGGCCTTGTCAGCAGCTTTTGGCGCGGCAGCGGCAGCAGGTGCAGCAGCTTTAGGCGCTTCTTTTGGGGCAGCAGCAGCGGCTGGAGCGGCAGCTTTGCCAGCGTCAGCTTTCGGAGCGGCAGCGGCACCAGCGGCAGCGGCTGGGGCGGCAGCTTTGCCAGCGTCAGCTTTAGGCGCGTCTTTCTTTGGCTCGGTTTTCCAGTCGATTTTGGTCGGGCCGGAGGTTGCGATTTTGTCCTTCATGTCCATGAAGTTTTTGTCGCCAACGCCGTCAACTTTTTTCAGGTCTTCAGCTGACTTGAAAGGGCCGTTTTTGGTGCGGTAGTCGATGATCGCTTTGGCGCGCGCGGGGCCCACTTCTGGCAATGCTTCAAGCTCGGTTTGCGTCGCAGTGTTGATATTGACGGCAGCGAATGCCGAGCCAGCGAGCAGGAATGCTGCGAGCAATGCGTAGATTTTGTTCATAATTTTTTGTGTCTCTCCGTGGAAATTCCGGCGCGCCGGGTGGTGACGATTCAAACTGGCTTGTGGCGCTACTCGGGAGAAAGCGCCTTGTGCAGCAAAACACCGCCAGTCATGGTGTGCCGCTTAAACGCGCGAATTGTAGCGGGGGTTGACAAATTCGACTGCTGGGACGGGCGAAAGTCAGATGACGTGACGCGAAACCCTTGGTGCGACCGCCGTCAGAAGCTCATAGCCAATTGTTCCGGCCGCCGCAGCGACCTCGTCCACCGGAAGTTGCATTCCCCACAGTTCAACGGGCGTGCCGACGCGAGCAAGCTCAATGTCCGTGACGTCGACGGTGATTTTGTCCATCGAAACACGACCGACCACCCTGGTGCGTTGTCCGGCCACCAGAATCGGGGTGCCGGTGCCTGCTGCTCTGGGATAACCGTCGGCATAGCCGCACGCGATCACCGCGATGCGCTCGTTTTTACTCGCCGTGTAGGTGGCGCCGTAGCCCACCTTTTCACCCGCCTTGAGTAACTGCACGCCGATGATTTCGGTAGTGAGCGACATCGCGGGTTTGAGTTTTAGCGAGGCTGCGCTTCGGGTCGCATGGGAAAACGGGGTTGCGCCGTAGAGCATGATGCCGGGGCGAACGGAGTCGTTGCCGGCGCTCGCGCTCTCGTTTGATCCGACGCGGTCAAAGTCAAAACAGGCGGCAGAATTCGCGACGGATCGCGCGAACGGCAATCCCACCGTGGCGTCGACAAACGCACGCAACTGCTCAAGATGACCATCGCGTTCATCTGCACAGGCGAAATGCGTCATCAGCGTAATGTCGCCCACGCCCGAATTGAGCACCAGACGGGTAGCGAGGTCGCGTGCGCGCTCGATACGAAAGCCGAGCCGGTTCATGCCGGTGTTGAACTTCAAATAGATGTCGAGCTTGCGTGCCAGCGGCGTCGCTTCAAATTCGCTCAATTGTTCATCCGAATGAATCACGCAGGTGAGCCGATGCTCGGCGGCGGCGTGCCAGTCGAGCGCGGCGTAGCAACCTTCGAGCAACAGGATCGGCTTTTTCCAGCCCGTTTCACGCAGTCGAATCGCGTTTTCAATTTCGATCAGCGCGAGGCCATCGGCGGCGGCGAACGCCTGCATGGCAGTGGCGATACCGTGCCCGTAAGCGTCGGCCTTGATCACCGCCCACGTCCGCG
>JBBRVM010000235.1:0-6087 GCA_038246865.1 Burkholderiales bacterium | reverse complement strand
TGGAGCTGGGTAAAGCCGTGGGGCTGGACTTGGGTGGACGATGCGGCGTGGGGCTTTGCGCCATCGCATTACGGGCGCTGGGTACGCATCGGTAACCGTTGGGCATGGAGCCCCGGCAGCTATGTTGGACGCCCGGTGTATGCGCCTGCACTGGTCACATTTTTTGGGGGGGACGGCTGGAGCGTGAACGCAAGCGTCGGCCCAACGTATTCCTGGGTGCCGCTTGGCTGGAATGAGCCGTTTGTGCCCTGGTACAGCTACACGCCAAACTACTGGCGTCAGGTCAATCGTCCCTATGTGAGAAACATCGCCGAGGAACCATGGCGTCCGCGCTATTACACGAATGCGGCGATTCCCGGCGCGATCACTGCGGTTGCAGGTGCCGCATTTATCGCCGGAAGGCCTGTTGCACAGAATCTGGTGCGCAATATCGCCGAGCGCGACATACGCGGTGCACCGCCAGCTCGTATGGGCGAAGTATTGCCGCAGTTTCAGACGCAACCGGGGCGCTCGATGGGATCATCGGTTGTTGGATCGACCCCTACCACTCAGCTGCCGGGTCGGCGCGTTGACCCGAATCCAGTGGTTTCGATGCCGCCGATCGTGCGCGAACGTGCGCCGGGAGCGTCTTCCGCTCCAGCCATACCCTTTGCCCCCAACGCAGGTGTAGCACAGCCGCGAGTCTGGCAGGATCCGAACCCAGTGGTGCCGCGTCCACAGATTCAGAGGCCCGCGCCGGTGATGCAAAACCCTGGGCTCGGCGAACCTGCCGTGCCCATGCCAAAAGACCGTCGCGAGCGCCCAGTGCAGCGTGTCGAGCCACAACGCGGCCAAGCGCCAGCAGAATACCGCGCGCCACCACAACCGCTTCAATCGCAGCAAGCAATGCCGCCTGGGCAACCTGCTCAAGTCGAGCGCCGCGCGCCTGTCGTGCCGCAATCCCCCGTTGTTCAACGACCCGCGCAACCCGTGGTTGAGCAACGTTCGATCACGCCTGCTGCTGCACCACCCGCACCTGTCACAGAGCAGCGTCGTGTTCAGGAAGTCCGACCAGTGGCTGAGCCGCCGCAGCGTGAAAAGGGCCGAGCTCCGGTACAGCCGCAGCCGCAGTAGTTCGCGCGGCTATTCCAGCCGAACAGTCAGCAGAGGGGCTAGCTGCCCCATGCAAGACAAACGACCCGTCGATGTTTTCGCCACCTGGCCCGCCGACTTGCCCTCAATTGGTGCAAAACAAGCGAGCGATAGAGCTAGCGAAAGCACCAGCGCCATATGCCAAATATTCCCGCTAGTCGCGCTAACGGCAAGCAGCAATAGCGCCCACAACGGATGCGTATAAACCTGCACCCGTTCGCCGCATTCCACACCAGCCCATCAACGATCGCGCAGAGCAACATCACCCAAAACGCCCCTACCAATGAGCGCGACTGTTCGTTCGGGTCATCGTGAAATAAGGCGCGCGTCAGATACGGTGGTTGGCGGAAGCCCAGTATTATCAACGCGCATGTTCTCCGCGCTCACAAAACTCCCGCGTACCGTCTGGTTTCTCGGTGCGATCAGCTTCTTGAATGATTCCGCGTCCGACGCGGTTTATCCGTTGTTGCCACTCTTCTTCGCCGCCACTTTCGCAGTCGGAGCGCAAGCATTGGGCGTGATCGAAGGCGCGGCCAACGCCACTGCCGCGCTCATGAAGCTTGTGTCGGGTTACTTCTATGACCGCACTCAGCGGGCGAAGGGCTGGCTTATCTGGGGCTACACCTTGCCCGCGCTGGCGCGCCCGTTGATCGCTTTCGCGGGGTCGATGCCCGTCATACTGGTGTTGCGTATGGCAGATCGCGTCGGCAAGGGCCTGCGCAGCAGTCCTCGCGACGCCTTGCTGGCTGCGAGTGTCGACGCCAATCGGCGCGGTCTGGCTTTCGGCGTGCATCGCAGCATGGATCATGCGGGTGCCGTGGCCGGGCCGCTGGTCGCTGCGGCCCTGCTCGCTGCGGGCTGGAGCGTGCGCGAAGTGCTGCTATGGACGGTTGTCCCCGGCGTGCTCTGCGTGCTGCTGGCGATGATGTTGCGTGAGCCGCAAAGTCTCGAAATTCCTGCCGCAAAAATCGACTGGCAATGGACGAGCTTACCCGCGCCGCTTAAGCGCTATCTCATTGCGCTCGCCGTATTCACGCTGTCGCAGGCAAGCAATATGTTTTTGCTTTTGCGGGCGAAGGACACAGGTTTTACGGATGCCCAGATTCCGCTCCTCTGGGCCGGATTTTCGGCGCTTGCGATGTTGCTGTCGACGCCGCTTTCGGCATTTTCAGATCGCGTTGACCGTCGCAAACTACTCTGTGTTGCGTGGATGGTTTACGCGACCCTGTTCGCCGCGTTCGGCCTGTTGCCGCAAAATCTGGTGACCACCATCGCGCTCTTTGTCGGCTACGCAATCTTCATCGCCGCCACCGACGGCGCGGAGAAAGCACTGATCGCCGAACTCGCCCCGAAGTCGCAGCTCGGCACGGCGTTCGGCTGGTTTCACCTCGTGAGTGGGCTCATGTTGTTGCCCGCGTCTGCACTATTCGGCTGGCTGTGGACGCGGGTGAACCCCGCGGCAGCGTTCATGGTCAGCGCGACGATTTCGCTCGCCGCGGCGGGATTGCTGTGGCGGATGGGCGGAGCCTACGACCATCCGCAAGATCACTAAACGCTGTTACAGACCAGCTGCTGCGCGCAACGTCGCCGCCTTGTCGGTCATTTCCCAGGTGAACTCCGGCTCATCACGACCGAAGTGACCGTACGCCGCCGTCTTTTGATAGATGGGACGCAGCAGATTGAGCATGTTGATGATGCCCTTCGGACGCAGGTCGAAATGCTCGTTGATCAGGTGCGCGATTTTGTCGTCGCTGATCACGCCGGTGCCTTCGGTGTAGACCGTGACGTTCATCGGCTTCGCCACACCAATCGCATAGGCCACCTGAATCTGACACTGCCTGGCGATGCCAGCCGCGACGATGTTTTTCGCCACGTAGCGCGCTGCATAAGCCGCCGAGCGATCAACTTTGGATGGGTCTTTGCCGGAGAATGCGCCGCCGCCGTGCGGGCAGGCGCCGCCGTAGGTGTCGACGATGATCTTGCGACCGGTCAGGCCGCAGTCGCCCTGCGGGCCACCGACCACGAAACGCCCCGTGGGATTGACGAGATAGCGCGTGTTCACCAGCATCTCTTGTGGCAACACCGGCTTGATGATTTCTTCGATGATGGCGTCGATGAACGATTGTTTCATCTTGGTTGGTGTTTCGCTCTGGTCGGGACTGTGCTGCGTTGACAGCACTACGGTGTCGATGGATACTGGCTTGCCATCGACATAGCGCATCGTGACCTGCGATTTCGCGTCGGGGCGCAGGAACGGCAGACGACCGTCCTTGCGCAACATGGCCTGACGCTCGACCAGACGGTGCGCGTAGTAAATCGGCGCTGGCATCAGCGTCGGCGTTTCGTCGCAGGCGTAGCCGAACATGAGGCCCTGATCGCCGGCACCGGTGTTCATATGGTCGTCAGAGGCGTGGTCAACGCCCTGCGCGATGTCGTTGCTTTGCTTGTCATAGCAAACCATGACCGCGCAGCCTTTGTAATCGATGCCGTATTCGGTGTTGTCGTAGCCGATACGCTGAATGGTGTCGCGCGCAACCTGAATGTAGTCAACGTGGGCGTTGGTGGTGATTTCGCCGGCGAGCACCACTAGGCCGCTGTTGGTCAGCGTTACAGCGGCGACGCGGGACTATGGATCCTGCTTGAAAATGGCGTCGAGGATCGCGTCCGAGATTTGATCGGCGACCTTGTCAGGGTGGCCTTCGGAGACGGATTCGGAAGTGAAGAGAAAGTCGCTCATGCGTAAATCCTTGTGTGCGTTGAGATTCCAATGGACTCCAGCGAGCCACTCGAAATCAACGGATTTACCAGCGGCGACGCTTTAGCGGAATAACGCTCAACTCCTCACTTTTGAGAAAGCTGCCAGTGTCCGCCCCGCAAGTAGTCGAATAACTCAGCGAACACCACATAAAATTGTAGTGCAAACCTAATTTACTCGCCATTTCCCCGTCGTTCTTGTCGTCCGTTCTTTCCTCAATCGCCTCCGCGCTCGCCAACTGGCTGAGTAGGCGCTCGCTTGCGTCTCAAGCGTTTTTGGGAGGTGCTTTGGGGCGATTGATGCTGTTCTCCGGTGGGATGCGAAATCGCCTTCGCGAGAACTTGAAGCAGGCAGGATACGCCGATAAAGTGTCGCTTCGACAGGCCGCCACGGGCATTGGCCGGATGGCGATCGAGACCGTAGCGCTGTGGCGAACGCCCGATGCCATCGTTCTTGAGCGCGTGAAAATCGTTGACGGTTGGGATGCCGTTCTCGCCGCGAAGGATCAAGGTCGCGGGATCATCTTCCTCACGCCGCACTTGGGCACTTTCGAAAGCCTGTCGCTTTTCGTGGGTTCACAAATGCCAATGACCGTGATGTTTCGTGTCCCGCGCGTTGCGTGGGCTGAGCCGATGATGCGCGCGGGCCGTGACCGCCTGCAAATTCGCTCGCACCCCGCTGAGATGAGCGGCATTCGCGCCATGTTGAAAGCGCTACGCCGCGGTGAAGCGATTGGTCTGTTGCCCGATCAGGTGCCCGACCCCGGCAGCGGCGGCGAGGGCGCGTGGGCCGGTTTTTTTGGAAGACCGGCTTACACGATGACGTTGGCGCTGAAGCTCGCGAAAACGACCAACGCTCTGGTGGTGATATTTGTGAGTGTGCGATTGCCGAATGCGCAAGGATACCGATTGGTGTTTACGCCGCTGGCAGCGTTTTCCGAAGTCTCGGAAACGGCCGTGCGCGAGTTAAACGCCGCCGTTGAGGCCGCGATTGCGCTTGCGCCGGATCAGTATTTATGGAGCTACAACCGGTACAAAGTGCCGCGCGGCTTGACACCGCCAGGCGACGCGTCGCCATGACGTTCGCCGGCACCGCCGCCCTCATCGGCAGCAAACTCCTTGCGCTTATCCCCACGCGCATCCTCGCAGCGGCGAGCGTACCGCTATCCACGCTCGGCTGGTGGCTGGCAAAATCGCGCCGTCGGGTCGCGCTAACCAATTTGCGCCTGTGCTTTCCGCACATGTCCGAGCCACATCGCGAAACCATCGCCCGCGCCCACTTCCGCGCCTACATGCAGGCCGCGCTCGAACACGGTTTTCTCTGGAATGCCTCCGGCGAACAAATCCGCAACTACGTCACGCTGCACGACGAGCACGAGTGGAAGCAGTTCCAGCAAAGCGAAAACCAGAAGCCCGTGATCTGGCTTTGCCCCCATTTCATTGGCCTCGATGCCTGCGCCATCCGCATTTCGGTGGACACCTCGGGCTGCTCGCTCTACAGCGAACAAAGCAATCCCGATCTCGACCAGATGATGCTGGCGGGACGCACCCGCTTTGGTGAATCAAAGATCATCGCCCGTACCGAAGGCGTCAAGCCGATAATCCGAGCCATGAAATCCGGGCTGCCGTTCTACTATCTGCCAGATATGGACTTTGGTGCTCGCGATTCTGTGTTCGTTCCGTTCTTTGGCGTAAAGGCTGCCACGATTACTGGCGTTTCGCGTTTGGCGAAGCTCACGGGCGCGGCGGTAGTGCCCGTCATCGCCACGCAGCGACCCAACGGAGGCGGCTACGATGTGCGCTTTTACCCCGCGTGGGATAAATTTCCTTCCGGTGATGATGAAGCCGACGCGCGCCGCGTGAACACATTCATCGAAGAGCGAGTGCTGGAAAACACAGCGCAATATTTGTGGACACACAAGCGTTTCAAAACGCGTCCGCCCAACGAACCGAGCGTGTATTGATGAAGCGACCCAACATCCCTTGGATCGAACCCCCGACCGAGGAGAACGTCACTCGCGCGGTGGCGTGGCTGCGAGCGGGTGAGATCGTCGGGCTGCCCACTGAAACGGTGTACGGCCTTGCTGCCGACGCCGGCAACGCCGACGCCGTCGCGAAAATTTATGCGGCGAAAGGACGGCCGGTTGATCACCCGCTGATCGTCCACGTCGCCTCGGCTGACGCCGCAAAAGCGTGGGCTGC
>JBBRVM010000234.1:0-6140 GCA_038246865.1 Burkholderiales bacterium | reverse complement strand
TCGGCTACACCCGCGACAAACGGCCCGTCACTGCCAGCGATCTCAAGGCACAAGGCGCGATGGCTGTGCTCCTAAAAGACGCACTCAAACCCAATCTCGTTCAGACGCTGGAAGGCACTCCAGCCTTCGTACACGGCGGCCCGTTTGCCAATATTGCGCACGGTTGCAACACGGTGCTCGCCACGCAAACGGCGTTGAAGCTTGCGGATTATGTGGTGACTGAAGCAGGCTTCGGCGCTGACCTGGGCGCTGAAAAATTCATCGATATCAAATGCCGAAAGAGCGGGCTCAAGCCAGATGCCGTGGTGCTCGTCGCCACGATCCGCGCACTCAAATATCACGGTGGCGTGTCGCGCGAAAATCTCTCAGAGGAGAACCTCTCCGCGCTTGACGCTGGCATGGCCAATCTGGGTCGGCATGTACGCAATTTGCGCGAAGTGTTCGGTGTGCACTGCGTCGTTTCGATCAACCGCTTCGATGCCGATACGGCCGCAGAGATTGATCTGCTGAAGCAACGCGTCTCCGCAATGGGCGTGCCGATACATCTGGCGACGCACTGGGCCGATGGCGGTAAAGGCGCGGCGGACGTGGCGCGCGAAGTGCTGGCGTTGTGCGAGGAGCCCTGCGAGCTGACGTTCGCTTACGTCGATGCCTTGCCCCTCTGGGAAAAAGTGCGCGCAATTGCGCAAAAAGTTTACGGTGCTGCGGACGTTGACGCTGACGCTTCGGTGCGTACGGCCATCGAGCAATTGCAAACCAGCGGTTACGGCCACTTTCCGATCTGCATCGCCAAGACGCAATATTCATTCTCCAGCGACGCCACGCTGCGCGGCGCGCCAACGGGACATCAATTGACAGTGCGCGAAGTTAGATTGGCTGCGGGCGCCGAGTTCATCGTCATGGTTTGTGGCGATGTGATGACCATGCCGGGGCTACCAAAAGTGCCAGGTGCCGAGCAGATTGATATTGATGATGATGGCCAGATTGTTGGATTGTTTTAACAATCCGTTTGGCCAGGTACATGACTCAAAGCGAGCGCAATTTATGAGCAAAGCACTTAACCCGTCCCTGAATTTTCCGACGAGCCGCAAGAGCGCGCCGACTGGGAATCGCACGATTCCGCCGATCATCCTGACTGGTCAAAAGCCAAGCCCGTGGCGTTCCCAAACCCGAAGCCAACGACCAAAAATGTCTCACTGCGGCTACCGCAGCATTTGCTCGATTCGATTGCAGCTGCGGCTAATTCTCGAGATGCGTCGCTCTAGTTGTCTGTCGATGGTCTGCGGTAAGTAAAGTAGACTCGTCGTTGAGCGCTGTGTGGTCAATTATCGCGTGGTGGAATTCTGAGTTTTGCACTAGCTGGCTCGCCGGATTAATATCGCACAATGACTTCTCGCCTTCCACGTCGCCTATTTAAGTAATTCCCGCCGAGCCGGATCGCCCTACTTATCGATCCGAGTCTACGTTTTACGCAACCGGGCGACTTTAACGATCCCTTTGAAGTTCGAACACCCTTCGGAGCCAAGTTTGATGATGAAGATCTAGTAGAACAGGCGACCGTGGGTAGGAAGAAGTTTGCCCCGAGTGTGTTGAACGCATCTGGCCTTCACAACAACATCTCGGACGCGGCGAAAGAAGCCATAGTTGCACAAAGTGTTTCCAAAGTTAAGCCCGCGCTTTTACAAGATTTGCGCGCTGGTCACGACGCATTGTTTGCGAAATTGGGTAACGAGGATTTTGTCTCCGGCGCGAACAAATCACTTGGCATCTTATGTTTGACTGAGACCGCAACCAATTTATTGATGTGGGGGCATTACGCAGAGAGCTACGCTGGCTTCGTTGTTGAGTTCGAGCCGACTCACAAGTTTTTCTCTTGCCCACCGGCTGCCCACAAAGATGTGGGGCTCTTACGCGTGTTCACTATGATCACTACCGCCCAAAAATAGTGTTGAACGGCACTGGCGATCATGTTCGCGATCTCTTATTTTCAAAAGCGAAGGACTGGCAATACGAGCAAGAGTGGAGGCTCGTCAGATTACTCAAGATCGCGGATGACGTCTGTCCTCGATCACCATTCGACGTACACCTTTTTCGAATTCCACCATCCGCTATAAAAGCCGTCATTGTTGGCCACCGTATGAGCAGGCAAAACTTCGAAAAACTGCAAACGTCACTGGCGATGGACGCAAATCGTCACGTCGCGCTTAATCGTATCCAAATTCATGAGTCTCGGTAGGCTTTAACCATCGAGTCTGTGCGGCATTGGGAGGAACTGAACGCAGACGCGTCCCGAGCGGCGACAGCGTCCATGGCCTTGGCAGAGCTTCATCGGAGAGCGGCGGGCGCGTTGCCCCCTAAAGTAATTTCACGCTAGATACGGAGCGTCATCGCTGGGGTTCGCTGGATGCCCGAACCCCAGCTTTTCGCTCTAGCTCGAAACTAAGCCTGTCTCGCCGCTGACGTTAAGATATTCGGTTTCTCGGCGACCTGCTTAGGGGCGTTCAATCCCTACCGACGTCGATTCCTAGGCACAGCAACCGTCAAAAACTGCTCAAAGACCGAGAACGAAGATATTCATCTAAACCCCAATTAAAGCGTGCAATCGCTCTTGCTGCAATTGCAATTCCGCCGAATTTCCGGTGATCACCACGCGGCCTTTTTCTAGCCCTGTGTGATGATCCGCTAGCGGTAGCAGCGCTTTCAGATCTTTATCAATCACCAGCATCGCGAGATTCTCGGCTTTGAGCTTGCCTAGCGCCCGCCAGATGTCGGCGCGGACCAGCGGTGCCAGACCTTCAGTCGCCTCGTCAAGGACCAGCAGGCGCGGATTGGTCATCAGAGCGCGGCCGATGGCGAGCATTTGTTGCTCGCCGCCGGAGAGTGTTCCGCCGAGCTGGCTCAGGCGTTCGCCGAGGCGCGGAAATAAACTGACAACGCGATCAAGGTTCCATGCTTTGCCGTTGACCGTGTTTGCGGTGGCTATCAGGTTTTCGCGCACGGTCAGGCTGGGGAAGACTTGACGGCCTTCGGGTACGAGGCCAAGCCCCAATTTGCCAATGACGTGTGGCGCGGCTTTAGCGACCTCGCTTCCGGCAAACGTGATGCGTCCGGCCGTCGGGGTGAGCCAGCCACAGAGGCATTTCACCAGCGTGCTTTTGCCCATGCCGTTGCGCCCGAGGAGGGTTGCGACTTCGCCTTCACGAATGGTGAGATTGACATCGAACAGCACGTTGCTTGCGCCGTAACCTGCGCATAGCTTTTCTACGGTGAGGAGGGCGCTCATACCGATACCCTGTCATGCTGAGTGCAGCGAAGCATCGGGTTAAAAGAGCGTGCTCTCGACTGAGCGGAATTGGGTGCAGCCTGATCCTTCGTTGCACTCAGGATGACAACACTCATACTTCGTCTCCCAAATACGCCGCACGAACTTCCGTGTTTTCGCGAATGCGACCGGGTGTATCGGTGGCGATGATGCGCCCGTACACGAGCACACTCACGCGATCCGCAAGCGCGAATACGGCGTCCATATCATGCTCAACCAGGAGCATTGGGTAACGACCCTTCAGCGATTTCAATAGCGTGATGATCGCCGAGGATTCGCCCTGGCTCATGCCCGCCAGGGGCTCGTCAAGCAGCAACAGTTTGGGCTCCGTAGCGAGCGCCATCGCGATCTCAAGCTGACGTTGCTCGCCATGTGCGAGCATACCGACTTCGGCGTGATGCAGGTGGCTCAGACCGACCGTGGCCAGCGCGGTGGCTGCTTTTTTCATAGCTGTAGCGTCGTTGTGCGCGTTGCCCCAGAAACGAAAATTGTGAGCGGAACGCGCGTTCACTGCGAGCAGAACGTTGTCGAGCGCAGTGAACTCTTTGGCGAGTTGCGTTACCTGGTACGTGCGCGCCAATCCGAGCTGCGCGCGTTTGTGCGTCGGCATGTGCGTGACGTCAGTTCCGAGGACGTGTACGCTGCCTTCATCGCAGGCGATCTCGCCTGCGAGCTGGCCGATTAACGTGCTCTTGCCCGCGCCGTTGGGGCCGATGATGGCGTGCAGTTCACCGGGTTCTACGGTGAGCGAAACGTGGTCGGTGGCCAGCACACCGCCGAAGCGTTTGACCAGCGAGTGAGTGACCAGAGCGCTCATCGCCGATCCTTTGATCTGGCTCTCATCGCTTAAGCGACCCAAATACACCGCGCTTCAAGAAAAGCGCGACGAAGAAAATGAACAACCCCAGCAGCAACATCCAGTTCGATTTGTAGTCGGGCAGCGTTGCTTCGATCAGCATCGGCAACGCTTCCTCCAATGCCAACAAAATGATCGCACCGACGACTGGGCCGAACACGGTGCCGAGTCCGCCCAAAATCACGATTACGATCAGCTCACCCGATAGCGTCCATGCGCCGTAAGCGGGCGACGCGAAGAGCGTTAAGTTTGCGAGCAATACGCCTGCAATCGCACACACGACGGCGGAAGCGACGTAGGCCGTGAGCTGATAACGAAAGATTGGATGCCCCAAGGCGGTGGCGCGACGAGCGTTCGATTTGGTCGCTCGCAGCACCAGTCCGAACGGGCTGAGAACGGCACGCCACGACAGATAAAGCGCGACTAACACTGTTACGAACGCAACGTAGTAAAGCGTCGCGTTGTTGGCAAGATTTAACCCAAACCCGTCAAGCCCGCCCAACGTGCTGCGCGCAGCCACGGTCAGCCCGTCGTCACCGCCGTAATCTTTAAGGCTCACCGCGCCGAAGAACAGCATCTGCGCGAAGGCCAGCGTGATCATGATGAATGCGATACCGGACGTACGTAGCGCCACTGCGCCAAGGCCTGCAGCGAGCGGAATGCACACGGCGACCGCAAGCGCCACATGCGCGAAGCCCGAGGTCACTCCGTGACTCGCGGGAATCGCCACTGCATATGCACCGAGCATTACGTACATCGCATGACCAAGGCTCACCATGCCGCCAAATCCCAGAATGAAATTCAATCCAATCGCGGCGAGCGCGTAGATCAGTATGCGCGTTGCGAAGCTTACGTAATAGCTCGATTCCAGCGCGCTTGCGATCATGGGCAACACCCCGAGCAGTGCGATGATGACGACCGCGGTGACCGTGCGCGGCGCGCTCCATTGAATAGCGATAGGCCAAAGCTTTGTGGGTTTCATCTCGCTCATCGTGTCGCAGCCACGTTAGCCGGGAACAGCCCCTGCGGCTTCACCGCAAGCACCACCGCCATGAACAGATAAATCAGCATCGACGCAAGCGCAGGTCCAGCCGCATCAGCCGTGCTGCGCTCCAACAGAGAGCGCATGATGGTTGGCATGAATGCGCGGCCTAACGTGTCGACAACGCCCACAATCAGCGCCGCAAAAAACGCTCCGCGAATCGAGCCGAGTCCGCCGATGATGATGACCACCAGCGTAAGGATCAACACCGGCTCACCCATGCCGGGCTGCACCGAAACAATCGGTCCCGCCATCACGCCCGCGAGTCCGGCCAGCGCGGCGCCCAGCGCGAAGACGAGTGTGTTCAACCATTTGATGTTGACGCCCAGCACGGCGACCATGTTGGCGTTGGTCGCGCCCGCGCGAATGAGCATGCCGACACGCGTTTTCTGAATGAGCACGTAGAGCCCGAACGCCACGGCGAGCCCCACTGCAATGATTGCGAGGCGATAGCTTGGGTATGTGATCCCGGCGATATCGACGGTGTCTTCTAGCGCTTTTGGAACCTGAATGAAGATCGACGACGGCCCCCAAACAATGCGGATCAGTTCGTTGAAAAACAGAATCAAGCCGAAGGTGGCGAGTACCTGATCCAGGTGATCACGCGCATAGAGTTTGGTGAGTGCGAAGCGGTCAAGCAGGAGGCCGACCAATCCCGCGCCGCCGACCGCAGCGATGATTGCCAGCAAAAAAGAATCGGTATTCGCGAACGCCGCTGCACCGAAATAAGCGCCCAACATATAGAGCGAACCGTGCGCCAGATTGACGAAGCTCATGATGCCGAATACGAGCGTCAAACCGGCGGCTAGCAGGAACAGCAGCACGCCAAGTTGCAGACCGTTGAGGAGTTGGGAGAGGGCGAGCTGGGTGGTCACTTTAGTCCCCTCTCCCTTGAGGGGAGAGGGCTAGGGAGAGGGTGA
>JBBRVM010000233.1:0-6188 GCA_038246865.1 Burkholderiales bacterium | reverse complement strand
TGCCCGACCGGTGTCCAATAGGTCGATCGGCTTTACAGCGATTGAGTCGGCGTGATGCCGACGGCAGGATTCGGCTTACGCCGCCCGCATATGCTTTTTGTGCGTCTTCGCAAGCGCTTGCAGATACTCCATCTGATCGGCAAGGATGTGGCGATTGGCAAGAATCATTTTCTCGCTTTTGACCGGGCAATAGGGAACGTAGAGCAAACGCAGCCCCGCTTGCTCGGGCGTTCGGCCCGCTTTATTGAGATTGCAATCGCGACAGGCGGTGACGCAGTTTTCCCACGTATCGTTGCCGTTTTGTGAGCGCGGAATAATGTGGTCGCGCGTGAGCACCGACTCTGGGAATTCGTCGCCGCAATACGCACAGAGCTGACGATCGCGCGAAAACAACAGGCGATTATCGCGACCAGGAAGTGCTGAAACCGGGCTCCAGGTGCTGTGTTTGTGTTCGCCTTCACAGGCAATGATGGAGGAAACCTCGATCACGCTGCGCTCGCCGCTGCAACGCTGAATGCCGCCACGGAAAGTGAAGATCACCTGCCCGAGTGACCAGACGACGCCGCCGCGGGCATATTGCGACACCGCATTTTCGGGCGTCATCCAACCTTTCGGTTGTCCTCCGGAATCAAGGGCCAAAATCGCTAGGGACATGGTTTCGTTGCTCCTCAAAGTACGCAGCTGCCATCGTTGTCGCACCTTGGAGACGTAACTTACCATGAATTGATGATGGGCGTATGGCGGTGGGTCGTGCGTCGCACTTGTAGGAGCGGCTTTAGCCGCGAATGGGTGCCGTGGCAACGCTTTTCGCGGCTTGCGCCGCTCCTACAAATTCGCCGGTCAAGCCTTCAGCTGGAGCGACGCGAGCCTGCTGTACAACGGTGACGCCACCATCAATTCCGCATGGGTGCCCTGAGCCATCACGCGGCCATCGTCAATCACGACAATGCGATCTGCGTTTTGCACGGTTGAGAGCCGATGCGCGATGATGAGCGTGGTGTGTTTTCTTGCGAGCCTTTCGATTGCGTCAGTGACCAACACTTCGCTTTCAGTATCAAGAGAGCTCGTAGCCTCATCCAGCAAAAGCACAGGGCGGTCGGCAAGGATCGCACGCGCGATGGCGACCCGCTGGCGTTGTCCTCCGGAAAGTCGTACGCCGCGCTCGCCGAGTTCGGTCTCCAGGCCCTTCGGCAGCGCCGCGGCGAATTCGGTGACGTGTGCCGCATCGCAAGCGGCGCGGACGGCGTCATCGGTCGCGCTTAAGTTGCCGTACCGCACGTTCTCCGCCACGCTTCCGGAGAAGATCACCGGTTCCTGCGATACCAGGGCAAAGCGTTCTCGCAGCGCGTTGAGATCGGCCGATTTCACGTCTACGCCGTCGACACGGATTGCACCCTGCTTCGGGTCGTAAAACCGCAGCAACAGTTGAAACACCGTGCTCTTGCCGGCACCGCTCGGGCCGACCAGCGCTACGACTTCGCCGGGTTTCACCGCGAGCGAAAAATCCTTCAGCGCTTCGGAATCTGGTCGCGTCGGATAACTGAACGTCACGTCATCGAAAGCGATTTCGCCGCGTGCTGGCGGCAGGGCGACGGCATTCGCAGGCGCGGCTATTTCAGTGTGTGTCGCGAGCAATTCACGAATGCGCTCGCTCGCGCCCGCCGCCCGCTTCAACTGCCCGAACACTTCGGCAATCGCGCCCACCGAGCCTGCCACCATCACCGAATAGAACATAAACGCCGACAACTCGCCCGCTGTCATCTTGCCCGCGAGCACGTCATGCCCACCCGCCCACAGGATCACCGAGACACAGATGAACGCGAGCACAATCACAATGGCGGATAAAGTGGCACTGGTACGCTCTCGCAGCGCGGCGTTATCGAACAGCGAATTGATGCGATCCGCGAAGCGTTTTTGCTCAAAACTTTCGCGCGCATAGGCCTGTACCGTGCGCACCGCATGAATCGTCTCGTCGGCGCGCGCCATTGAATCGGCCAGCCGATCCTGACTTACCTTGGCGAGCTTTTGTACTTTACGACCGAGAAAAACCACAGGCGCGATCACGATCGGCACCCCGATCAGCACGTAGACGAGGAGCTTGGGCGCAGTGATCGCGAGCATCACGAGCCCGCCCGCCACCATCACCAGATTGCGCAGCGCCCACGAGAATGCATTAGTCACCACCCCTTCGAGCACCTGGGTGTCGTTCGACAGACGCGAAAGCACATCGCCAACGCGTTCCCGCTCAAAAAACGCGGGCGAAAGCGTCAACAGATGGGCATAAACACGTTGCCGAATGTCGTTCACCACCCGGTTATTGACCCACGAGATGTTCGAAAAGCGGATGTATACGCCAATGCCCTGCGCCAGCGCCAGGCCCACCATGATGAGGAGGATTTTGTCCAGCTCGCCAGTGCTGCCCGCCGCGAACCCGCGATCAATCACGCGCTTCAGGCCTTCGCCAATTGCCAGCACCGAGGCCGCCGCGAGAGCCAACCCGAACATGGCGATCACGATGCGCCGCCAGTGCGGGCGGACGAAGGGCCACATAAATTGGATTACGGCAAAACGATCGTTCACCGGATCAATTTAAGGCCGAATGATCTGAATAGAAGAGGCCAGGCAAAATTTGTTTCGGCGAATAACCGGTTTGACGATTTCGCCAAAGCACACACTGAAAGTGTTGAACTTCTCGCAACTCACCCTATCTTAGTAAGTGTGGCAAGACGACGCGTGGCTGAACCCTCTGCCCTGCGTCGTTATCCTCCCCCGACGAGCTTCCCCCGGTTCGTTTGTGGTGACGTTTAGGGCGACCTTTCCTCCGATGGGTCGCCCTTTTTTCTTTCTGTTTAGCTGCAATTTCAAAACTGACTTCGCACCGCTGACGTGACCCTTAAGACTAAGCCGTTGCGCGGGCGGCGGCTCCGTTTCGTGCCGTCACTATTTCGGCTCGGAACTTGCTGCTTTTAGGCGCTAAACCAGCTGCGCATCGTCTAATATGGCGATAACGGCGTGATCGAGTTGTTTTTTCAGGCCGTAAAAAAGGCATTTCAAGGAAATATGATGAGCGGAAACTGGCAAAAAGTAACGTGGGTGGGTGCTGGTGCAACTATCGGTATCGCGCTCTCTTTGGCGCTTAATGTCACCGCCAATCGCGATGCCAAATCCGCCATCCCGGTCGACGAATTGCGCACCTTCTCCGAAGTTTTTGCGCGCATCAAAAATGATTATGTCGAGCCGGTCAGCGACAAGAAGCTGATCGAGCAGGCCATCGGCGGCATGGTGTCGAGCCTTGACCCACATTCCACTTTCCTTGATGAAAACGCATTCAAGGATTTGCGCACGACCACCACCGGTAAATTCGGCGGAGTCGGCATCGAAATCGGCACCGAGGACGGCTTTATCAAGGTGATTTCACCGATTGATGAGACGCCTGCTGCCAAAGCGGGTGTTCGCGCCGGTGACCTGATCACCAAAGTGGACGGCGAGTCCACACGCGGCCTGACCACGACCAAAGCGGTCGACATGATGCGCGGCAATCCGGGTACCAAAGTGCGCCTGGAGGTGTTCCGTAAAGAAGACCGCAGCACGCAGACGTTCGCGCTGGTGCGTGAGCAGATCAAGATTCAGGGCGTCAAAGCCAAGATGGCTGAGCCGGGCGTTTCGTTCATTCGCGTCCGCACGTTTAACGAAACCACGGTGGCTGACGTTGCCAAGGCGCTGACTGATCAAAACGCGCAGACGCCACTCAAAGGCGTGGTGCTTGACCTGCGCAACAACCCTGGCGGATTGCTTGACGCGGCAGTCGGCTTGTCCGCGATGTTCCTGCCGAAAGGTGCGCTGGTGGTCTATACCGAAGGCCGCATGGAAGGCAGCAAGACGCGCTACATGGCGAGCAAGGAATATTACTCACGTCGTGGCGGCGATCCTTTGGCCAGCGCTCCCGACATTCTGAAAACTGTGCCGCTCGTCGTGCTGACCAACGGTGCGGCGGCCTCGGCCTCCGAGATCGTAGCGGGCGCTTTGCAGGATCACAAACGCGCCACGGTGATGGGCACCACAACGTTCGGCAAGGGTTCGGTTCAGAACATCATCCCGCTGTCGCAAACTTCGGGTGTCAAGCTCACCACGTCGCGTTATTTCACGCCGAACGGTCGCTCGATTCAGGGCACGGGCATTGAGCCGGATGTGCTGATCGAGCAGCTAACTTGGGATGGCGTGCAGTCGCCCAAGTTGCAGCGCGAGAAGGATCTGTCGCGTCATCTGGTCGGCAAAGACGAGAAAAAGGAAGCCTCGGCTGACGAGGATTTGTCGGAAGATGCGCAGGAAGCCAAGCTCATCAAGGTGCGTGAAGACAGCAAGAAATTGAAGGGCTTTGATTGGGGCAATGAGAAGGATTTCTTGTACTCGCAAGCCTTGAACAAAGTCAAGGGCCTGCCGGTTGTGCGCTCTACGGTTGAAGCCGCAGGTACAACGGCAAAAGTGGCCGTTCCCGCCACAGCACCGACGAAGTAGTTAGTTCCCTGCCGGTGACGGCTGGTGCCGATTTGAGCGATGAAGCGCTGCTGCGCTACTCGCGCCACATCCTGCTTGATGAATGGGGCGTGGCGGGACAGGAACGGCTCGCCAATTCCCGTGCGTTGATTGTCGGGGCGGGTGGCCTGGGCTGCCCTGCTGCCCTGTTCCTTGCGTCGGCGGGCGTTGGAACGCTCACTATCGCCGATCACGACCGCGTTGATCTCACCAACCTGCAGCGGCAGATCGCGCACGCAACTGCGAGCGTTGGCGAATTGAAGGTTGAATCGCTGAAGCGGCGATTGAATGCGATCAATCCGCTCGTCAATGTCGTGACTCTTGCCGAGAGACTTGAAGGTGACGAACTGCAGCGTGCTGTCGACGCGGCCGACGTGGTTCTCGATTGCACGGACCGTTTCACCATACGTCACGCCATTAACCGCGCCTGCGTAAAGGCAAAGAAGCCACTGGTCTCGGGCGCAGCCATTCGCTTTGACGGACAGGTCAGCGTGTTCGACCCTCGCCGGGCGGACTCACCTTGTTATCACTGTGTCTACCCGGAAACGAGCGATTTCGAGGAAACGGCGTGCGCGGAAATGGGCGTTTTTGCGCCACTCGTTGGCATCGTCGGAAGTATGCAGGCGGCAGAGGCGCTCAAACTCCTCGCCAATATCGACGGGGCACAATCGCTATGTGGGCGCTTGCTCACACTTGATGCAAAAACGATGGAAGTGTCTCGGCTACGCGTCAAGCGCGACCCCCGCTGTTCCGTCTGCCGCTAAAAACGGCCCCCTCAGGGCTGGAGTTAGAACAGCTCGATTTGAGCGCTTTCGAGCTTTCCTGTGGATTTCGCTGTCTTCGCCGTCGGTGGCAAGCCGCTTTTGCGTGCCCCATGTTTCGCCTGCTCCGCGTCTGCCTCGGACCGGGCTGCCCGGGTACCGCGCAATGCGTACATCCGATCTTTGGCGGCTTTCATCGCGGTGCGCTCGTCAACGATCGGCCTCGGATAAGCAGCCGTTCCGTATTCTGGTACCCATCGCCGAACAAACTCACCGCTCGAGTCCTGATCGATCGCCTGCTTGCTGGGTGAATAAATTCGCAGCGTATTGATACCAGTGGTGCCCGATTGCATCTGCATCTGGCTCCAGTGAATACCCGGCTCAAAATCGAGAAACTGGCGCGCCAGAAACTGTCCAGTCTCGCGCCAGTGCAGCCACAGGTGATACGAAGCAAAGCTCACCAGCATCGCGCGCATCCGAAAATTGAGCCAGCCGGTCGCTTTGAGCGAGCGCATGCAGGCGTCAACCATCGGGTAGCCCGTCGCGCCTGCGCACCACACCTCAAAGCGCTCGCGATTAAATTCGTTTTCGCGTAGTCCATCACACGCCCGCGCGAAGTTCTGGAATTCAATCGCTGGCTCATCCTCCAGCTTTTGCATGAAGTGGCAGTGCCAGCGCAACCGGCCCGCAAACCCGCGCAACCCGTAGCTAAGCGAATGGTCATCGGACGCGGCAATCGTTGCCTCTGTCGCCTGATGAACCTGCCGCATCGAAATCGTGCCGAACGCCAGGTGCGGGCTCAGGCGGCTGCAGCGATCGGTCGCTGTCAGCGGGCTCGACAGCGACCGTCGGTAGCCGCGTCCACGCTCGTGCAGGAAACTGTCTAGCGTGGCC
>JBBRVM010000232.1:0-6230 GCA_038246865.1 Burkholderiales bacterium | reverse complement strand
ATAAGTGGCCGCTACCGCTAGGTACTCGCGGTTTTGATCTTTCCGTGGGCAACGCTCCAGCGAAAAACGGTAGCCCGGAGCCATAGTGCGAACTGTAGTGTGGCCCTGACAGCGCTCGAATTCGGCCTGAAGTCCCTGAAGGCCAGTCGTAGCGTAGTTTTCACCGTCGGCGAGCTTGACGTAGCCACCGGGCCATTCGTAGTGCTGATAACGGTCGTGCGAGTGGCCCATCGGGTTGGTACGCTTGACGGCCAAATCTGCCTTCGGATGCTCAAAGTCGTAGTCGTCCGAGAAATACTCACCCGAGTCGATTTCTTCACGCAGCAGCCAGCTATTGAAGTGCTCTTCATCTGCCACCGTGGCGGCGTCCGCGCCGTAGTATTTGATCGATGGCTTGCCCGCCAACGGCGGGTGCTGGGTCATGTCGTCGATCATCACCATCGTGTGTGAACCCTCGGCATGTTGAAAGTAGAAGTAGATGCCCTCTTCTTCCATCAGCCGCATGACAAAGTTCATGTCGGTTTCCTGATACTGCACGCAGTAATCCCAGGCGCGATAGGTGCGAGTGAGCTTTTTGCTGAGTGGATACCCGTAAATACCCAGAA
Organism: Burkholderiales bacterium; assembly: GCA_038246865.1. GTDB lineage: Bacteria > Pseudomonadota > Gammaproteobacteria > Burkholderiales > Casimicrobiaceae > Casimicrobium. Next base: position 5,625 of record JBBRVM010000232.1, on the reverse strand, counting down.
CTTCGGTAATGATGTCTGGTACCGTCTTGAATTGAAAAATTTTGCAGTCGCTGCGGCGGCTGGCGATCCATAACCACGGACGAAGCTTGGCCGTGTATACCAGGTGCTCGCCTTCACGACCGGCGCTGGCGAAACGCGTGCAGATGCCGTTGAAAGGGCGCACTCCGGCTCCCTTTTCGGTCTCCACTTTGAGAGTAACGTCCTTACCAAGGATCGCTTTGGCTTGCAGGCCAGATTGTTTGCTATGCAACACCACATCGAGTTCGAATGGGATGGACAGCGCTTCGGTGCCAGTCATTTGGCGGAACCACACCGCATCTCCAAGCGGCGTGGTGATATCGACCAGGCGTTCATTTGCCATTTAAAGTGTCCTCATCATGATAGGTGTCAGGGCGCGCAGCGTTGGATTCGTTCTCACCAGTGCTTGACCTTGAGATAGTTCTCGGCGTTTGCGCTCAATGTGGAGAAAGTGGAGGCGAGTGTCGCCAGATGCAGAGCGCCTTTGGCGCGATCAGACAACGAATCTGGCGATATCGCTTCGACCACATAACCCTGACCCGCAGCGAGCACCATATCGCAAAAGTGAAAGCTGTTTTCAGTAGTGTCAGCTTTCCACTGTGCAGCCGCCAAGCCTTTAAGTTGGTCCCACACGCGCATCATGCGGCCTTCATCGAGGTTCGCGAAACTCCAGATATGCGGCGTATCGCCGCCTTCGGCCTTGATATCGTCAGCGAGCGTGGCGGTCTTTGAACCGATTGGGCGCTTCTCGCCCGGTTTGAAGGCCCGCACACTCAGGTACGCGCCACCGGATGGGCTCAGTATGTTGAGCGATGCAAATCCAGGGCCGTGCCCATTGGTTCGTGAAGGGTGCCAAATGCGAAGTGTGACCATATGACCAGATGCGCAAAACTCGGTTAACACGGATAGCAGGCAAAAAAGTCAGCCAGCAACGTTAAGGACGGAGTGCGGGTTGCAAATACGACATTTACGCCGACACTTGCTGCAGCAGTGGCTGCCGCATTCACGGCAGAGATCAGCGCCAAAAAATCAGGCCCGAACCACCCTTTGCGCCAGCCATTTTCCCGATGGCATACGAACCACATCAAAGCGCATGGTGTCGCCGATTTCCACAAAGTCAAACCCCGGCGCGACGACGTGACCGGCGAGGAATTGCACATCGCCACGACCATCTTTTCGGGCAATCATGCCGTAACCATTGGCGAGTGATTTCACGGTTCCGGAAATCGCGTTCGCAGCGAACGAATCATCGTTGGCAGAAGTAGATTGCGGCGCGGCCTTACGTTCGCTTCCAGCCACAACAGGCATCGGCTTAAACAGCGCCGAAACCGGTGAGACCTGATATTCATTTCGCGCCCGATCACGCAAATCAATCACGCGGTCGCCCGAGACCACAACCTTGCCAGCGGCTGGCAGCAAGAGTTCGAACAGTTGCAATGAGCGTGATTCCAGTTTCAGGCGCAGCGGTTGCCATTGCATTTGCGACCCGACGGTCACGATGACGTCCGCACCGCAAATCGCCGCTGACTCAGCCGCGTCCAGCGCCAACCCTGCGCCCATATCCTCGGCGTTGATGTGCGGTGTGGTGGATACGGTGAACCCCGCCGCCACCGCTTCGCCATCGCCAGGATTGGCTTTGGCACGACACCAGCGCTGATCGACGAGATCGGTCTGTTCGAGCGTGAACCCGAGTTGCGAGCCGACGATGAGTCTCGCGTAATCCTGCAAACCGCCAAGCGACCACGGCCGCGAAATCGGAGCGAGTTCGGCGAACGCCGCAGCGTCCTGTTGCCAACGTTGGCCGTTGACGATCAGGCTGATCGAACAGCGCTTTTCTGAAATGACTGACATTTATCCCCCCGGCTTATCAAGTTGATTGGCATTATCAGCCAAATCCCAGTTCAGACAAAGCAGCCCGGCGTCGGAATCGGCACCATTCACTGCCTCGCCATTATTGGCGATTTTGCAGATTTTCACGAGCCCTTGGTTTTAAACAGCTTCAGGCTGCTACGTCTATTGAATAGGGGCTAGTGCTCTATTTTATATATAGTCGACTATTGCCAAATTTTGCCGTTATCCCCTATGGCAGCGTCATTTAGAAGAAAAGCTATTAATGGATTTTAAGCGGGAATAGTTACGGAAGCAAAAATATCAACACCGCAATGACAATCAGAATAACCACGATTGCTGCGACGATTTTGACGCCCATGCCCTTCGCTGCGTCGTTCTGATAATCGCGTCCCTTGCCACGTAGATCCGCAATGGACGCTGGCGTTGCCGCGGATTTTCCGGCCGGAGCCGACGGCGCCAGCAGCGCGCCGACCTCGTCGGCACTGAGTGCGGCGGCTTGTGACGTTCGCTCAGTCGGCGCGGCTTCCGCCCTGCGCTGTGGCACCCAGCCCAGCGCAGTGCGGAATTCGGCCATGCTCTTGAAGCGATCAATCGCGCGTAAGGACAGCGCTTTTGCGACTGCCGCCGAAAACGCGGGGGAATACATATTTTGTGGCGCAAGGGCGGCGAGCGGTGGCAATGAATCACGCACGATACGACTGGTTGCGGGCGTTGGTGGCTGCCCCGTCACCAGAAAATAAATGACCGCGCCCAGGCCGTAGACATCCGTCCAGCGGCCCTGCTCCATACTGCCATCTTCGACATATTGCTCAATCGGCGCGAACCCCGGCTTGAGGATCGTGGTCAACGCCTGCGTCATACCGCCCAGCACCTGTCGTGCCGCGCCAAGGTCGAGCAGCACGGTCTCGCCGGCCGCCATCACCAGAATATTGTCAGGGGAAATATCGCGATGAATGACCCGATGCGCATGCAGCTCGGCCACGGCGTCAAACACCGGAGACATCCACGCCTGAACCTGCGCCTCAGTCGGTCGCGTCGCGGTACGCATGCGCACCTCGCGCAAGGTTTTGCCGGGGTAGTACTGCATCGCCATGTAGGCGGTTTCGTTTTGCTCCCACGCCCGATGCACCGCGACCAGCGCCGGATGCGCGAATTCGGTTAACAGATTGGCCTCGCGCAGAAAGCCTTTTAACCCGTATGAATACGAATTTGCAAGCTCGGTCGAGAGTGGCACCACTCGCCCGTCGGCGAGCCGACCGGCAATGGCGGTCGGCAAAAACTCCTTGATCGCAACCGTACGATTGGTGCGCGTGTCCCGAGCCAGGTAAACCACGCCAAAACCGCCCTGGCCGATAAGCCCGGTGATGGCGTAATGAGAAAGCGCTGTGCCCGTGGCTAGCGCGTCGATGGTGGTGGGTGCAGACTGGCTCATGAGCGCTAAGGTTATCGAAAAACTACGCCGGAACGAACATGCCAGCTACCGACAAGACGCCAAATCGCCTCGTAGTGTGACAAAGTGCCGACAAACACGCTCCGCTGGGGCCTCGTCGCGTTTTCGTAACGCATTGCGTCTTTATGTTTGTCGGCTTAAACGCCATAATGAGCAGGTTTCCCGCGATTCGGCCCTGATGGATACACCGTCCCAGCAAAACCTTAACCAATTGCCCATCGGCTCAACGTTGGGCGACTTCACCATCACCGGCATTGTCGGCGAGGGTGGTTTTGGCATTGTGTACCTCGCGTATGAGGCCGCACTGGATCGCGTTGTCGCGATAAAAGAGTATCTGCCCTCATCAATTGCGGGGCGTACCGGCAACCAGTCGGTGATGGTGCGTTCTCAGCTTAACTCCAACGCGTACGCCTCAGGACTCAAGAACTTTCTGCGTGAAGCGCAGATGCTCGCAAAGTTTTCGCACGCTGCGCTGGTCGAAGTACATCGTGTCTGGGAGCAGAATTCCACCGCCTATATGGCGATGCGTTTCTACGACGGTAAAACGCTGCGTGAATGGCGACTGGTCAACGAAGACTTTGATGAGACGCGGATTCGCCGCCTGCTGGAGCCCGTGTTTGATGCGCTGTCGCTGTTGCATGCGCAAAACGTGATTCACCGCGACGTCTCGCCGGACAATATTTTGATGCGCGGATCAGGAACCCCGGTACTGCTTGATTTGGGCGCGGCGCGGTTGGTGATTGGCGGCATGACCCAGGCGTTGACCACCATCCTCAAACCGGGCTATGCACCGATTGAGCAATATGTCGACGACGGTACGATGCCGCAAGGCCCGTGGACCGACGTTTACGGACTCGGCGCGGTGCTTTATTACATGCTGACCGGGGTTGCGCCACCGCAGGCCGTCGCGCGAATGATCACCGATCCTTTGCGCAATATCGCCAACGTCGTGCGTGTCCCGGTGCCGGAGGCGTTTCTCGAATCCGTCGTCAAGTCGCTGGCGGTTCGCCCGGAAAATCGCTTTCAGTCAGTCGATGAATTGCGCGATGCGTTGGGCTGGACCGATCCGCTTCCCGCGGAGCCGCGTACCCAATACGCCCGCACCGAATACGCCACTCGCGGCAAGTCGTCGTCATCGGCGGTTAGCGGTACCGGTCCAGTCACAACCGGCTCCCTACCTGTTGCCGCACCTGTGTTGCCGACGGCTGTCGTTAGAACACCAACGATGTCGCCCGCGCAGACGCCGACGCCGACGCCGGCACCCTATGTTGCGGCGGCGGTAGTTATGCCCGCTATGACGCAGCCCCCAGTTACGGGAGCTAGAATTGTGCCGGTTGTTCCATCGGTCATTGTGCCCGATGACGACGACAAAACCGTCATCTGGAAAGCCGCTGCTGTCACCGCCCCCAAAGCGGTGCCTCCGCCTCCTGCCGCCAGGCCGCCCGTGCAACCCGCCGAGGTCACGCGTACCAAGGCCTATGGCGATGCTCCAGCAGGAGCGAGCAAAACCTGGATGTTCGTTGCATTAGCTGCTGTGGTGGCTGCCGCTGGCGGCTATTTTGCGTTCAACCGTCCCCCGTCGACGACGCCCGCGCCTCCTGTTCCTGCTGTGGTGGAGCCGAAAGTGACACCGCCTGCCCCTGCTTCGCCGGCCCTGGCCGTCGCACCACCCGCACCTTCACCGTCGGTAGCTGCAGCGCCGTCGCCGGTGCCCGCTCCGCCAGCCCCAGTCAAGACACCAATAGTCGTAGCGCCACCACCCGTCGTCGCTCCGGCCCCTGGCAGTGGAGCCGAGGAAGAGCGCATTGCTAGGGCAAAACAGGAAGCCAGAGACAAAGCCAGGCTCGAAGTGCAGGACAAAGCCGCAAAAGCAAAATCAGACGCTGACGATCGCGCGAAAAAGCTTCGCGTCGAAGCCGAAGAACGGACTGCTGCACTGCGCGCTGAGCAAGAGGAAAAAGCGCGTCGGGCACGTGAAGACGAAGAACGTCAGGCTGCAGCTCGCGCAAAACAGGAGGCTGATCGCGTCAAGGCGACGGCAAGCGTTTCCCCGCCTGGTGGCGGGCTGGTTGTGACACCTGTGCGCCGAACGGTAGAGGAATTGTCATCGCTGGGTTCTGCTGCGTTCAAGCGTGGTGACGTGGCTGCCGCCCGTGTCGCATGGAACGAATTGGTGACCCATCCAGAAGCAACCGCTCGATCAAAAGCGATTGCGTTCAACAATCTGGCCGTGAGCTACTGTCAGGGTGGCGACGAAAGCAACTGCGAGCGCATGTATGCGTCAATGCTGCGAGCGGATCGTGCCT
>JBBRVM010000231.1:0-6237 GCA_038246865.1 Burkholderiales bacterium | reverse complement strand
TCATGCTTCGACGGACATTACATCACCGGCGACATCACCGCCGATTACCTGTCGCACCTTGCCGTCGAACGCAATGAGGCGCGCGGGCAGGCGGAGGCGGATTTGCTCGAGGAAGAGAAGCAACCGGTCTGAAGTCGGCGCGTCAGTAAGAGTGCGCCTATGAGTACGGAGACCTTCGTCGTCGGCAGCTTGTTGCGGTTGGGCATTCTTTGCTGGTCCGTGATCGCAATGTGGAATGACTAGGGACAAACTTAATGCCCTCCTAGAATATCGGGGGGGCAATGCCAAAGATGCGCATCGATGGTCTGGTTAAGCCGGTTTATCGCTCGAAGACTACGTTCCGTAGCGATGCGATGATCGTCCCTAACGTGCGGCGCTGACTCGGCGGACTCTAAAGGACTAAAACGGACCGATGCTTGCAATATCCGCAATGCGCTGGGCTTGCTCTTCCATTTTAAGCTTTTTGAACCATTTCACGATTAGGTGTTTGTGATCCGTTTGAACAAATCCCACACGGGCGGTGACAATTGCTGACTTTTTGTCACCGCAGAATCCAAACCACGCATCACAATCATCCAACTCGACTGCTGCAGCTTCCATCATTAGTTGGGCAACGCCACCGGACTGACGACAACTAGTCCAGTGTTCTCGTGGCAGTCGAAGGTAAAAGTCGCGTTTCACGCATAGTCCACCTTCCAAATACACGGTGTGATACCGAATCCAATTGCAGAATCCAACAACTTCGATTCGCGACGAGTCCCATCGATAGAACGCGACGTATTGCGACCAATGCTCAGGTGGCGTCGGAATGGACAGCCCACATCCTTCTCTTGGAATTGGGAAATCGGCACCAAAGCTTTCGCTGAAGAGTTCGGCCGCGAAGAAATTCGCGTTAGCGACACGTGCAACGTGGAATGAATTTTGGAAATTTTGCATTTCGTTGCTTTGCTCTTCATGAGTTTCAACAAGACAAGGTCGAAATTACAAAGCGACCGTGCGCGTTGGCGCCCTAAAACTGTGGCAACCAAAAATCTTCAAATTTCTGTTTCGCCGACTAAACATCACGCCCAACTTCTAATCTTTGCACGATGCGCGTGGCAATAGTCTGAAATCGGTCAACTAGCGAAGTCACTGATTTTTTCTGGACGCCAGAACCGCTATGCCTGCTTACGTCTTAACTTATCATTCCCATCACGTTGTTGGCGAACACTACGAGCACAACGATCACACTGCGCTGGCCCTCGATTTGGAGATAGTCAGCCGTGCGGGAGCTCGTATTGTTCCATTAAGTGAACTCGTTGATCGTGTGTGTGTAGGGACTGCAATACGAGAAAAACTAGTTGCAGTTACATTTGATGACGGCCCTCTCTACGATTTCCAGGATTTTGTACATCCGCAGTTTGGTTTACAGGTAGGCTTCGCCAGAATACTCGAGAGGTTCCATTCGACATCGCTAGGGCGAGCGCAGCCCGACTTGAGCGCCACAAGCTTTGTCATCGCTTCTCCGGAAGCGCGACTGGTTATGGAACGAACGGCCGATTCTCAGTACACTTGGCTTGGGCCCCGCTCCATGGAGGAAGGCTGGTGGAATTCCGCAATCGACCAGGGGTTGATCAGCGTCGCGAATCACTCGTGGGATCACCTTCATCCTGCACTGTCCCAAGTGGCCCATTCACGACAGGTGCGGGCCGATTTTACGGCCGTCGATAACAAGTCGGACGCAGACGCTCAGATTCGAGACGCTATGTCGTATATCGCTATGCAAACGTATTATCGTGCGTCGCCCTATTTTGCATATCCCTTTGGACACTTCAACGATTTCCTGACCGAAGAGTACTTCCCGGCAAATGGAAAGATTATCGGAGTCAGCGCAGCATTTACGACCACGCCAAATCCAATCATTGGTGGCGAATCGGTGTGGTCTCTTCCCCGATACATCTGTGGCCACCACTGGAAATCCCCCGACGACTTATCTAGTATAGTGGGCGGCCACAATTAGCGAGATTCAAGATGCGCGCGGTGCATAAATGACGTTTATCGTGCGCTGGATTGAACATCGTAAAGTCCTTGCGTCCTGTCAAGTTGGCGTAATACCAATCGCATTACGCATTTTTGGTCGCAAGTATTTTGGCACAAGTTCGCCTGCATTCGAGTCGACATCGCAAAGCGAAACGAGTGTGTCGAGCAAGGAAGAAGGCGAATAGTTTTCGTCCGCTATGCTGTGGGCGTCAGAATTGCTCATACTGCAGGCGTTCCATTTGGATCCAAGAATGCGACCGATGCGTAAAGCCCGCTTTCGAAGTTCAGTTGGCATCCTGGCGATATTGGCCTTCAATATTGCTTACGCCCAGCACAATGTTTTTACAGGGACAACGCCGAAACCGACGGATTTGTATCCGTTGGCAGCATCCTTAATTGCCACGCGCACTGCTCCGGATGGTGGTAGTTCGCAGGTGGTGCCGGCATTTTACACGCACGTTACGACGCGAAATGACACGAAGACCTATGAATGGGCATCTCTAACTATTCTCAGTAACCGCTCCGACTTTGGCGCCAATGTTGCGAGCTATAGCCAAGCGTTGAAGACAGGTCGTGGCACCACTTGGGGCGCGATCAACGAAATTCAGGATTCGACTGGCCGTGGTGGCTTTTTTGGTCTAGAGGTGGACGCAGTCACAACTGGACCGAGCCCCAGGTCGGGACCTATGGGAGGAGATCGCATCGGCGTGGGAATATTTGTGGGGCGTGCGTTCAATTTCGGTCCCAAGGCAACCGTGGACTACGGAATCTTCATCGCCCCGACGGGCCTCCGTGATCAAGAAGCTGACCTGAATTTCGGAATGATGGTTTGGGCGCAGTGTCAATTTGCGTGCTTCGCGATGCGTGCCGGCAACAAAATTGCCTTCGAAGAGTCTGGTGTCATTGTTAACAAATTTGACCCAGGCACCGGGCGATGGGGACTGCATAACGGTGAACGCCCGTTGTTTGAAGTTGATGTGGCTACCGGAGAACTTCTCGTGAACGGAAAGCCAATCCAACTCAACTTTAAGGATCAGTGATTGGTCTGTCTGTCGTGGACTGCGCAAGATACCGAGGGAACGCTATTCTCCGACTACACAAATGCAATATGTGCTGGCCGGAGGGGTAGTGCCTCAGTTTGAAATTCGCTGCTCAAGAGACTATGAATCGTCGCGGCATGATCGCAGTGCGGTAGCCTAGGGCTCGCATGTGAAGCTGGCCAGGATCGCGGCACTTTTAGAAGTGCGTCGTGCAGTCGGCCATTTCAAACCGATTCACCACCGCTGGTTGTATGGATTTGACAGTCCGGGTACCGGTCGCGTAGCATTTCATTTGCGCCGATTTGAAGCTTCAGCTTGCGGGCGCGTAATAAATTCCGCTAAAGCGAGTTCGTGTCCCCGCCCTGAACATTCCGGCGGGGCCCACAAAACCCGTTTGGCGCGAGCCTGACGGGTTTTTTGTTTTCTGCACCTGATGACGAGTCTCCGATGAGCACAACGACACCACCGCGCGGCTTCACCACTGGCATTCTCCATTCCGATCGCGACGCCGTGATCGAGCACGGCGCGCTGCACAAGCCGCTGCACCTGTCGGTCGCCTACGGCTATCGCGACGCGCGCGAGCTGGCCGCCGTGTTCCAGGGCCGCGCGCAGGGCTATGCCTACGGGCGCCAGGGCAACCCGACGTCGACGGCGCTCGAGGCCAAGGTCACCGTGATGGAAGGCGGCACGGGCACGATCACGTTCGCTACCGGCATGGCGGCCATCGGCGCGATCATGCTGGCGCTGTTGAAGGCGGGTGACCATGTCGTGTCGAGCCAGTTCGTGTTCGGCAACACGACGAGCCTGCTGGGCACGATGGAAACGCATGGTCATGCGGTCAGCTATGTCGACGCCACCGATGTAGCGCAGGTGGAGGCCGCACTCACGCCCGCTACGCGCCTCGTGTTCGTCGAGACCATCGCCAACCCGCGGGTGCAGGTGGCCGATCTCGCGAAGATCGGCACACTCTGCCGCGAGCGCGGCATCCTGTACGTCGTCGACAACACGATGACCTCGCCATGGCTGTTCCAGCCGCGGCACGTGCATGCGGGTCTGATCGTCAACGCGCTGACGAAGTACATCGGCGGCCACGGCAACGCACTGGCGGGCAGCGTCACCGACACAGGCCTCTTCGACTGGACGACGTTCCCGAACATCGTCGATGCGTACAAGAGCCAGCCGCCGCGCAACTGGGGGCTGCAGCAGTTGCGCAAGAAAGGCCTGCGCGACTGGGGCGGCACGCTGGCGGCGGAACAGGCGCATCACATAGCTGTGGGTTCCGAGACGCTGGCGTTACGCATGGAGCGCATCTGCGCCAATGCGCTCGCGTTGGCGGAGTGGCTGCAGCAATCGCCCGATATCGCCAAGGTGTACTACCCGGGCCTGGCGACGCATCCGCAGCATGCGCTGGCCAGCCAGCTCTTCCGCGGCTACGGCGGCCTCTTGTCCTTTGAGCTTCGCGACGGCATCGACCCGTTCGATTTCCTCAACCGGCTGAAGGTCGTCGTGCTGTCGTCCAATCTCGGCGACAACCGCACGCTGGCCATCCCCGTCGCGCACACGATCTTCTACGAGATGGGCGCGCAGCGCCGCGCGGCGATGGGCATTGCCGACTCGCTGATCCGCATCTCGACGGGCATCGAGGACGGTGCCGATCTGATCGGGGATTTCCGGCAGGCGCTGGCGTAACGGCGAGTCACCGCCGGCAGCGCCAGGTCATCGCGGTCAGCCGCGAATCGTGACGTTGCGCACGCCGGCCGCATCCACCGCCAGGTACTGGCCGTGGTCGTGCCAGTCGGCCAGCACGTAGCGTTCGTGTGTGGCACCATCGACATCGTGCACATGCCGCGCGGGGCGGTGGGTGTGCCCGTGAATCATCCGCGGTGCGCCGTGCGCGCGGAAGGCATCGGCCACGGCATCGGCGTTCACGTCCATGATGTAATCGGCCTTCAACGCTTTCTCGTCGCGGCTCTTGCGGCGCAGCCACCACGCGATCGCGCGGCGCACGAAGTAGGGCAGCCGCAGCAGGCGCGCCTGCGTCTCCGGGTCGCGCATTCGCGCACGATAGGCGAGATAGTCGGCGTCGTCGGTACACAACTCGTCGCCGTGGCAGACCAGCGTGCGCGTGCCGGCGAGATCGAACGCCAGTTGTTCCGGCAGCAGCGTAGCGCCGGTGGCCTTCTCGAAACGCGCGCCCAGCATGAAGTCGCGATTGCCGTGGCCGATGAAAAGCGGAACACCGGCGGCGCTAATGCCGCGCAGCTCCGCGACCACGCCGGCGACAAAGGGATCACGGACCTGGTCGTCGCCGACCCACCAGTCGAAGAGATCGCCCAGGATGTAGACGGCGGCAGCCTCGCGCGCCGGCCCGGTCGCGAACGCATGGAATGCTGCGCGCGCCGCCGGCCGGTCCGGCGACAGATGCAGGTCGGACGCGAACAGCGTGGCGCGTGGCGGCGTAGTGATGGCGTCTGACTCAACCAATAATGCGGTGTCTGACTCTGAATGCAGAACGTTGGCGAGTGTCGTCTCTGACCCTACTTACTACCTACTTTTCCTCGGCCTTCAGGAGGACGACATCCTGGGTGGGCACGTTCTGGTGGCCGCCGCTGTTGCCGGTGGGCACCGTCTTGATCTTGTCGACGATGTCCTGACCGGCCGTGACCTTGCCGAACACGCAGTAGCCCCAGCCGTTGGCGGAGGGGGCCTTGTAGTCGAGGAAATCGTTGTCGGCGATGTTGATGAAGAACTGCGCGGTGGCCGAATGCGGGTCGGACGTGCGCGCCATCGCGACGGCGTACTTCTTGTTCTTGAGGCCGTTGGTGGCTTCGTTGGCCACCGAGGCGCGTGTGGGCTTTTGCTTCATGCCGGGTTCCATGCCGCCGCCCTGGATCATGAAGCCGTCGATCACACGGTGGAACACCGTGTTGTCGTAGTGCCCGTCGCGGACGTACTGCAGGAAGTTGGCGACGGTGGCGGGCGCGTTCTCGACATCGAGGTCGAGCGTGATGTCACCGTGATTCGTTTTCAGTACAACCATGCTGTTCTCCAGACTGTTCTAGTGGGGGCGTTGCCGGCGCATCAGCCGCCGACGACCTTTGCCGACGTGATGATCACGAGAGGGGTGGGCACGTCGCCCGGGTTGATGCCGGGCGCGACCGGACCCTTGGCGCCTTTC
>JBBRVM010000230.1:0-6244 GCA_038246865.1 Burkholderiales bacterium | reverse complement strand
CCCATCGTCTGCGCGTCGGCATCGGGCATACCGAGTCTTACGAACGCAGTCGTAATGAATTGACGGAGGCGGTCGAAGGAAATTGTTTTGATGAACTGGACTGATTCATTGTGGAGACAGACTGGAGACGGACGTATAGTTGCAGCCCGCGCGAATCAACATGCTCCCAGAGTGGCGCAAATGAACTCCCCCCTCGCCGCAGCAGACCAACTTGCAATAATCGGGTCTGATACACGGCAAGTCCGTGCAAAAAAAGGAGAAAACCCTCATGCACCATTCATCGCTTCTAGCGACGATCCATTCGACGCTTATCGCGAGCATCGCGCTCTGCCTGCAATCCGCGCAGGCCGCTTCGGTCGCGCCGGTCGCCGCAGAAAACGGCATGGTGGTCACGGCGCAACACCTTGCTACAAAAGTGGGCGTCGACGTTCTTAAGCGGGGCGGCAATGCGGTCGATGCAGCGGTCGCCGTGGGCTATACGTTAGCAGTGGTCTACCCGGCAGCAGGCAACCTCGGTGGCGGCGGTTTTATGACGATCAAGTTGGCCGATGGTCGCAAGACTTTCTTTGATTTCCGCGAAAAAGCGCCGCTCGCTGCGACGGCAAATATGTACCTCGACAACGACGGCAATGTGATCAAAGGTGCGAGCACCAACGGTCATCTCGCGGTCGCCGTGCCGGGCACCGTTGCAGGTATGGAGTTGGCGCGCACGAAGTACGGAACCATGAAGCGCGCCGCATTGATCGCGCCGTCGATCAAGTACGCGCAAAACGGCTTTGCGCTTGAGCAGGGTGACGTCGACATGCTGCGCACAGCGACCGACAAATTCAAGCTCGATCCAGCGACGGCTGCCATCTTTTTGAACAAGGGCGAGGCATTCGCGCCGGGTCAGAAACTGGTGCAAAAAGACCTTGCAAAAACGCTGCGACTGATCAGCGCGAAAGGCGAAGACGGCTTCTACAAAGGGGCCGTCGGTGCTGCGATTGTGACGTCGAGTCAGGCCGGCAAAGGCATCATCACGCAGGCTGATCTGGATCAGTACAAAGCACGCGAAATGAAGCCAATCGAGTGCGACTATCGCGGTTTTGGTATCGTTTCTGCGCCACCACCCAGCTCGGGCGGTGTGATCATCTGCGAAATTTTGAATGTGCTTGAAGGCTACCCGCTTAAGGATTTAGGCTTCCGGTCGGCACAGGCGGTGCACTATCAGATTGAGGCGATGCGCCATGCCTACGTTGATCGCAATAGCTATCTTGGCGATCCTGACTTCGTCAAGAACCCGGTGGATCGTCTGCTCGACAAAGCGTACGCCGCGAAGATTCGCGCGGTGATTGATCCCGCCAAAGCGGGCGTGTCGCAGGCGATCAAACCGGGCGTCGAGCCGCATGAAGGCAGCAACACCACGCACTACTCCATCGTCGACAAGTGGGGCAACGCGGTCGCGGTGACCTACACCCTGAACGACTGGTTCGGTGCGAAAGTCACGGCGGCCAAGACCGGCGTGCTTTTGAACAATGAAATGGATGACTTCACCGTGAAAATCGGTGTGGCAAATATTTACGGCTTGGTTCAGGGCGAGGCCAACGCCATCGCTCCGGGCAAGCGCCCTTTAAGCTCAATGAGCCCGACGATTGTCACCAAGGACGGCAAGACGGTGATGGTGGTCGGAACGCCCGGCGGCAGCCGCATCATCACGGCCGTGCTACACACGCTGCTGAACGTCATCGACTACGGCATGAACGTGCAGGAGGCCGTGGACGCGCCGCGTTTCCATCAGCAATGGCTGCCCGAAACGACCAATATGGACACCTTCGGCATCAGTCCTGATACCCGTAAATTGCTAGAGGCAATGGGACACAAATTCAGCAACGCGCAGCCACCGAATCACCTGGCAGCGATCCTCGTTGGCGCACCTTCGTTCGGCGGAAAGCCTGTCGGAAACAACCGTTTTTACGGCGCGAATGATCCGCGCCGCAATACCGGCTTGGCCTCGGGATACTAATGGCAGCGTTCGGGAACGTTCTTTCAACTGCGACAAAAAAGGAAGGCATCGTTGCCTGTGTCGTGGGCGGATCGACCGCGAAAGTCTCGCTGAGTAGCGACGCGGATCGTTCGGTCATCGCTGAATTCAATGGTGCGCGCATCGCCGCGCGAGCTTGGCCAGTAACGGGCAATCATGTGACGTTGATTGAGCTGCATTAGGTGCCGAGGTGCCGACAGAATCCATTGATCCTTGGTGGCAACGGTTTCGTCGGCACTCATCAGTTTCGTTACGCAGTTGCGCGCGGTCATCGCGTAACCCTGTTCAATCGCGGCCTCACTGCTTCTGATGTCAGCAATTCGGTGGAGCATTTTTCGGGTGACCGCAACACGGGCGATCATGGTGGCGGTCGTTGCCTGAAAGTCGCACGATAAGTCTGAAAACGGGTATGACGAGCGAGCGCGAGTCCGCGGCGTTGCGCCGTCTTGACTAGCGGTTCTGGTGATTTGCGGGCCCTTTGTCGAAACTTGGTGCGACGCAATCTGGTGCCTGCCACAGCGCCTGAGTGACTGATTTTTAGGCATCCGCGCAAGGCGGACGCAATTTTTTTCATGATTGGTGCCAACTCCCGCGATCCAATTAAAGTAATAATCGCGGCCAGAGTTGGAGTTGCTACTTTTCATTGAAATGCAATCTGCATAGGGCATAGCGTCCAGTTATGGAGAAAGTCGACTATCTAAATAACTGGCGAATAGCCCCTATATAGTGGTGCTTTCAGAGAAAAGCTGAAGATTATAGGCGGCTTTCGATCAGTGTCGTCCTACCTTAACGGGGAGGAGACACAGCGCGCAATGTTGCGCAAAATGTCGGGATGCCTCGCCCCCGCAGTTCCCGCTCAACCCTGGCTCGTCTTGCGCTGACCGCAACGACCTGCCTCGGCATCTCTGCGATGGCGATGCCGGTGGCGGCGTTGTCGCATGAGGAATGGGTGTCGGCGTTCGTGCGTTTTGTCGAATGGCCAGTGCCCGCGTCGGTCATTGATGGCCCGCTCGTCGTGTGTCAACATCGCGACGCGCCCGCGCTGGCGCTGGACGGTCAACAGGTGCGCGGTTTGACGCTGAAAGTGCGCCGCGTCGTGCGTCCGCAACATCTCGTCGGGTGCCACATGTTTGCTTCGTTCGCCGGCGATGAATCGAGCTGGACGCCGTGGCTGAAAGCGGCCAATAGTTTGAATACGGCGAACGAGAAAAATGCGCGGCCATTTATTCTCGTGGTCGGGCAGGGCGGTCAATTTTGTGATTTGGGTGGTGCAATCTGTCTGGTCAGCGACCCGGTGACGCGAGCTGAAAATTACCGGCTCAATCTCGATACTTTGTCACGAGCGGGTTTCCGTGTCGACACGCAACTGCTACGATCAAAGCCGTCGCGCCCTGCGAAAGCGGAATAGGGGAGCTTGGTGATGACCGAAAAACATCCAGTTTCAATCTCGGTTCAGGTTAGCCGCGTCGTCGTTGTGACTGCGGCAATTGCTGTCGTGCTCACCATGATTGTGATGATTCTGGTCGCCGCGCTCTTCGCACGTAGCGCTGCGCAGCAACGCGCCAACACCATCGCCGAATTGATCGCCGCCAATGCCGATTTGCCGCTCGTGTTGAAGGACGCGGATCGCGGTCGCGAAGCACTCTCTGTGCTCGCGAATTCGAACGCAGTGCTCAGCGCACGTCTGATCGACGCGTCCGGCGCGGTGCTGGTGTCGCACGTCAACCCGCGAACGGCGCTCACGGCGAATCAGCAAAACGGCGCGAGCTGGTTTGCGCGCATCGGCAATGCCACCGAAGTCACTGCGCGCAGTCCGGTGGTCAATCGCGGTGACGCGCTTGGTTATGCCGAGGTGACCTTGCGTGAGCAGTACATGTCTCAGGCGCTGCTCGGGTTTGTGCTCTCAGCCGCCGGCGTGCTCGCGGCGATGATGCTGGTCTGGGCTGCCATTGCTGCCCCGATTGGACGGTTGCTGACGATGCCGCTGACGCGTTTCGCCGAGGTCACGCGCAAGGTGCGCGACACCGAGGACTTCACGCACCGGGTGCCGACCACGCGAGTGCTTGAAGTGCAGCGACTGTCCGAGGATTTCAACGCCATGTTGCAGGTGATTCAGCGGCGAACCTCGGAGGTTCAGGTGCGCAATAAACAGCTCGCGCAAATGGCGTTTTACGACCCGCTGACCGGGGCCGCGAATCGCGTATTGCTGCTGGATCGCATCACGCAATTGATCGACAGCCACAGCCGCAATGAGCGACCGTTCGCGATCATCGAATTCGACCTGGACCATTTCAAGTTATTGAACGATCAGCTCGGGCATCACACGGGCGACGCGTTCTTGAAAGCAATGAGTCATCGCTGCAGATCCGAGTTGCGTCCGACCGATACGTTTGCACGGTTGGGCGGCGACGAATTTATTGCGCTGCTGCCGGATGTCGGCAGCATCGATAACGCGCTTACAGTCGCCAAAAAATTAGCTGAAGCTGTTCATGCTGCCAACCATGTGCATACATTGCCGATCAGTTGTACGGCCAGCATGGGCATCGGGTTGTATCCCGCCGACGGGCAGTCCACCAATGAGCTGATGGCGCGGGTGGACGCCGCGATGTACGAAGCAAAGGCTGCAGGCCGCAATCAGGTCAAATACGTCCGCGACATTTTTGTTTCCGATGAGTTTTCAAAGGAGGTGGTTAATGGCAGATGACTTCGCTATACACCTTCGGCGCTCAGCATTCGCTGTGGTTTCTGGCATCGGATTAGCAGTGGTGCTCGCGTTCACCGGATGTGCTTCGGAAATCCCAAAGCCCGCGCCAGTCGCCGCCCTGGTGTTGCTTAGGGAGTTTACACGGGTGGAGCAAATCGCAGCCGCACTAAGAGCGATGACTTTCGAGCAACGGGACGACGGCTGGAACTTGTCACTTCCTACTCCGCTCGTTTTTCAGTTTGACAGCGACGTCGTCTCCGACAACGCACACGGCAATCTGATTCGTGTCGCCCGGGAATTGCGCGCTCTGGGCATCAAACAGGTGTGGGTGCGCGGTCACACCGACGCTGTTGGAGCTCGAGAATACAACCTGGCGTTATCGAAGCGTCGCGCCGAAGCTGTCGCGCGGGTGCTGGCCGAGGGCGGCTTTCCTCTGGATGGCATCGATGCCAAAGGCATGGGCTCGAGCGTGCCGACCGGTGACAACAGCACGCGCGAAGGGCGCGCGAGCAACCGCCGCGTCGTCGTCATCGTGCAGGTGGATGAGGCGGCGTCGAAATAGATCAACGTACTGGTGCAACCTACGCAGCAGGCAATCGGTATCGCAATTCAGTTAGGCTGTAAATCGTAAGTCAGTGACAAAATTGCGTCATGAACGCGCCTTCTCAGCCTTTTAAACCATCCGGTCAAACCACGCAACGCAGCAATCCGCTGCATGGTTTGACGCTGGAAACAATCCTCAAAGCACTCGTCGCTCACTTCGGTTGGGCTGAGCTGGGTGAGCGCATTCCGGTGCGCTGTTTCACCCATGATCCTAGCGTCGGTTCCAGCCTCAAATTTCTGCGCAAAGAGCCTTGGGCGCGCGAGAAAGTCGAGGGGCTCTATCTCTTCATGCTGCGCGACATCAGGCGTGCCCATGTTGCCGAACATGGCCCGGCAAGTGACGAGGCAATCTAGCGAAAAGCCATGACGATACCGTTCAAGATGACGAAGCTGCTTTTCTTGTTGCTGGCGTCGGTCATCGGACTGGCAGCCTGCGATTCGAGGTCGCCGTATCACAAGAAAGACGGACAGTGGTTCTTCGAATCACGGTCGCTCGGCGTTGCGGCAACGGTACCGTTGAAGGCCTTGAACGCCACTTTTGCCCGCGTTGGCGATCAGATTTATTTTCGGCATGATGCGGTTGAAGGGGCCGACAGCGCTACGTTCATCGCGCTGGACGAAGATTACGGGAAAGACAAGGCCGCTGCGTATTTCGGCGACACTTTCCGCGACAGCAAAGACTATTTCCTGGTCAAAAAGACCCGCGTGCTAACGATTGCGGGTGCAGATGCGGCGAGTTTTCGTGTGCTCAAGGATGGTTACGCCGCAGACGCTGCGCGACCGTACTACGAAGGCAAACCATTCACCGTCCGCGACGTCGCGAGCTTTGAAGTGCTCGACTATGGCTTCAGTCGCGACCGCGTTCGCGGTTACAGCGTGCGCAATGAAATCGCGGCCAGCGACGGCGCAACCTTTGT
>JBBRVM010000229.1:0-6267 GCA_038246865.1 Burkholderiales bacterium | reverse complement strand
GATCCTGACCAATCTGCATGTCGTCTCCGGCGCCGAGAAAATCAAAGTGACGTTCATGGATGGCTCCGAGAGCGTGGCGCATATTCAGGGCACACGCCCCGAACATGATCTTGCCGTGCTTCGCGCACACACGATTCCTGATGACATGATGGCGGCGACGATGTCAAGCACCGAAAAGCTTGCGCCGGGCGATCATGTGTTCGCGGTGGGATTTCCGTTTGGCATTGGCCCCTCCATTTCGGCGGGCGTCGTCTCTGGGCTCAAGCGCGATTTTATGTCGCCTGAAGGCAAGCGGATGCTGACCAATCTGATTCAGTTTGATGCCGCTGCAAACCCCGGAAATTCAGGCGGGCCACTGGTGACCGCTGAGGGTGAAGTGGTCGGTATCGTCACTGCGATTTTGAATCCGAATGAGCAGCGCACGTTTATCGGCATTGGGTTTGCTGTGCCGATTGAGAATGCGGCGAGCGCGGTGGGTATGCCACCGTTTTGAACGACAATTTTTGCATTTGTAGGAGCGACTCTGTCGCGACCTTCGTTGACTTAACAACCGCTGGTCGCGACAGAGTCGCTCCTACAAGAACGATAGGTATTAGTGCTTTATGAATTCAATTGAAACTCAATCCTCGCACGCGGACAGTGCCGCCCTGATGGAGCGCATCCTGTACGAGGTGAAGCGAGTCGTCGTGGGTCAAGATCGCTTTCTTGAGCGCGTGATGGTCGCACTGCTTGCCCAGGGACACCTGCTGGTCGAAGGCGTTCCGGGGCTGGCCAAAACGCTCACGGTGAAGACGCTCGCGGACGCCGTTCAAGGCAGCTTCAAGCGCATTCAGTTCACGCCCGATCTGGTGCCGGCCGATTTGATTGGCACCCGAATCTACAACCAGAAGTCAGGCGAATTCAGCACGGTGAAGGGACCGGTCTTTGCCAACCTCTTGCTGGCCGATGAGATCAATCGCGCCCCGGCCAAAGTGCAAAGCGCACTGCTCGAAGTAATGCAGGAGCGGCAGGTCACCATTGCTGGTGAAACGCATAAAGTGCCAAATCCTTTCGTGGTGATGGCGACACAAAATCCGATTGAAACCGAGGGCACTTATCCGCTGCCGGAGGCGCAGGTAGATCGCTTCATGATGAAGGTGCTTGTGGACTATCCGACTGACGAGGAAGAGTTCGTGATCGTGCAACGCGTCACGGGCGAAAAGCTTGATTTGATGCCGGTCGCGACGATCGAGCAATTGCAGGTTTTGCAACGTGCGTGCCGCGATGTTTACGTTGATCCGGCGTTGATTCAATACGCCGTGAAGGTAGTCTCGGCGACCCGCGATCCGGGCAAGGCCGGGCTTTCTGATCTCAAGAAATTCATCACCTATGGCGCCAGCCCGCGCGGTACCATCAATATGGTGGAAGGGGCGCGCGCTTTGGCGCTGATGCGGGGGCGTCGTTATGTTTTGACCGAAGACATGACTGATTTGATCCACGACGTTCTGCGGCATCGATTGTCTTTGACCTATGAGGCGCTGTCGGACGGCGTGACCGCTGACGCGATTCTCGGCAAGATTATTGGCAAGGTTGCGGCGCCGCTGAAGCCGTTGCAGTCGACCATTGAAGAGCAGAAAGCGGCTTAGGCGCTGGTCGTGAACAACGAAGTCAACGATGCCGATCAAAACGAAACCGCAGAAGCGATTCTGCGTCGTCTTGAATGGACTGTTCTCAAGCGACTCGATGGCCTATTGCAGGGTGACTATCGCACGCTTTTGCGCGGCTTTGGGCTTGATTTTGCAGGTCTGCGTGAGTACCAGCATGAGGACGACGTTCGCTACATCGACTGGAACGTCACGGCGCGCATGGACACGCCTTACGTGCGGCAATTTAGCGAAGATCGCGACATGAATGCGTGGTTTCTCGTGGACTTGAGTCCGTCGTCCGACTTTGGTTCTTCGCGCCGCCGCACGCTTGCGGCTACTGCCGTAACCAAGCGCGATATTTCGAGCCAGTTTGTAGCGTTGCTGGCGCGCCTCTTGTCGCAACATGGCAACCGTACGGGGGCAATGCTTTACGGGTCGATCGTCGACACGGTGATTCCGCCGCGCTGTGATCGTCGTCATGTGTTGCACTTGCTGCATCGTATGCGTCATCGTCCCGTTCTCGGTGCGGTTGGACCAACGCGCCTCGATGTTTTGTTGCGTCGTGCGGCAGAAACGCTCAAGCGGCGGAGCGCTGTGTTTCTGGTTTCCGATTTCATCAGCGAACCGGGATGGGAAAAGCCACTCGCCCAGTTGGCGCAGCGGCATGATGTGGTCGCCGTTCATGTGACCGATCCGCTGGAGCAAACGCTGCCCGATCTTGGCCTCATCACGATGGAAGACCCGGAGACCGGCGAGCAGTTGTTTGTTGACACATCGGACAAAGGATTCCGGCAACGATTTGAAGCGCTCGCGATTGAAAGCGGGCGAGCATTGCAGGCGACGTTTACCCGCCTCGGCGTAGATGCGTTGACCCTGCGAACCGATCAGTCGTTGCTCGATAGCATGGTTGGTTTTGCGCAGCGGCGCAAACGAAAGCACGGACAATCGAATGTCAATCAACCCGCATTCAAGGCAGCGTAGGAGTAAAGCATGACATTCATCTGGCCGATGCTTTTGTTGACGTTGATACTGATTCCGCTGCTGGTCGGCGCGTACATATGGCTGCTGCGCCGTCGCAAAAAACTGGCGGTGAGCTACGCCAATCTGGCGCTTGTCAAGCAAGCAATCAAGAAAAGCCCGAGCTGGCGGCGCCATGTGCCGCCAGCGCTCATGCTGCTCGCGCTCGCGCTCATGCTGATCGCCGCAGCGCGCCCGGTCGCCGTTATCCAGTTGCCATCGAACAAGCAGATCATCATGCTCGCGATGGATGTGTCCGGCAGCATGCGTGCGACGGACGTGGAGCCGACGCGTATGGTCGCTGCACAGAACGCGGCGAAAGCATTCCTAAACGATTTGCCACGTCATGTTCGTGTCGGCATCGTCGCTTTCGCTGGCACTGCACAAGTCGCGCAACTGCCCACACTCAGTCGCGAAGACCTCGTCACCGCGATTGATCGTTTTCAATTGCAGCGCGGTACCGCAACCGGTAACGGCATCGTGCTCTCGCTGGCTACACTTTTCCCTGATGACGGCATCGACATCGGGCAAATGACATGGGGCAAACCGCAAACCAGAGCCAAGTCATTGGACGACGCGGCGAAAGAGAAAAAGAACGTCGCTCCAGTCGCGCCAGGCTCGTACACCTCGGCGGCCATCATCATGCTGACCGACGGGCAACGCACAACAGGGGTCGACCCGATGGAAGCCGCGAAAATGGCGGCAGATCGCGGCGTGCGCGTGTACACGGTTGGTGTGGGCACGACCACCGGTGAGACGATTGGGTTCGAAGGCTGGTCGATGCGCGTTCGGCTCGATGAGGACACGCTGAAACAGATTGCTAATCGCACTTCTGCAGAGTATTTTTATGCAGGTACGGCGGCTGATCTCAAGAAGGTCTACAGCACGCTCAGCACGCGCCTCGCGTTGGAGAAGAAAGAAACCGAAATCTCCGGCATCTTCGCGCTCATCGCTGCGGCGTTTGCGATGATTGCAGCAGGGTTGTCGCTGGCGTGGTTTGGGCGTGTGATGTAGTGGCTCACAGCACAAATGATCGCAGCGTTCCGGCGACCCAATTCATGAGCCGACTATCAATATTCCGGAGTTTTCCGGCTATCATCGGCCGTCAGTAATTTCACCTATCGAAAGGTGCTGACCCGGTTCGCTGGGGCCAGCCAGACTATGTCCTTACGACTGAAATTCAATCTCATCCTGATCGTCATCTTCGTGCTGAGTCTTGCCGGTGCGGCGTTTTACTACAACGGCTACCTTGAGAAAAACGCCATCAACGAAGTGCGCAATAACTCAACCGTGCTCATGGAAACCGCGCTCGCGATTCGCAGTTACACCACTGACGAGATCCAGCCGCACTTGAGCCCAATGAACGAAAAGCGGTTCTACCCGCAAACGGTGCCCGCGTTCGCTGCGACCGAAACCCTGCGCCGTCTGCGCGACAAATTTCCGGCGTATGAGTACAAGGAAGCGATGCTCAACCCGACCAATCCGCGTGATCGCGCGACCGATTGGGAACGAGTGTTGATCGAAAAGTTTCGCGCTGATCCGACACAAACCGAGCTGACCGGCATTCATGGCGAAGGCATTCAACGCGCCATGTACGTGGCGCGCCCAATCATCATCAAGCAGGCGCAATGCCTCGTCTGTCACAGCGTGCCTGCTGCCGCCCCCGCCACAATGATTAGCGTGTATGGCGACAAGAACGGTTTTGACTGGAAGCTGAACGAACCGCTCGGCATGCAGATTGTGAAGCTACCGATGCTCTATCCACTGGAGAAAGCGCGCGAAACCTTCAACAGTTTTTTGATTTCACTTCTGATCACATTCGCTTTAATGTTTGTCGCTTTGAACGTCGTGCTTTCGGGCCTGGTCATCGAGCCGATGGCGCGGATGAACAAGAAACTCGAAGAGTTGGCGACCAAAGATTTCCTGACCGATCTGGTCAATCGCCGCCGCTTTTTCGAGCAGCTTGAATCGGCGATGGCTGAGGCGCGCGTGAAGAAAATCGGCCTCTCGATCGTGATGCTCGACATCGATTTTTTCAAACGAATCAACGATACTTTCGGGCACGACAGCGGCGACGTGGTGCTTAAAAATACGGCGCTCAGGGTACGTGAATTGCTGCGTAGTTCCGATTGTGCGGCGCGATTCGGCGGTGAAGAGTTTGTGCTGATGCTGCGCGAAACGCGCATTGATGCAGCGATGGCGATTGCCGAGGCGGTACGTGGAAAGATTGCCAATGTTCCGTTCGATCTGGTTGGCACGGTCAGCGCAAGTTTTGGTGTCGCCGAGTGGAATCAGAATGAAGAAGGTCGCGCATTGATCAATCGCGCAGACAAGGCACTCTATGTGGCAAAGCAAAGCGGCCGCAACCGCGTGGTTCGGGCGGACGACGAAGTTATCGTAGAGCGCCGCGGAGCCTAGACTTTTGCCAGTTCAGGGCAGGAATATTGGAAGTGTGAGCCTAATCAGCTTTTACGTCGAGCGACGGCTGCACACGAGAAAAGGCAAAGAAAGTTAATTTGTCGACTCCCGACTAGCAAGGTGCCTCATCTTGTGAGTCGTCATCCTGAGCATGGCGAAGGATCAGTGTGCGTGGTAGAGCGCGTTACACGACTCTCAAATGGTGCCACCCGATGTTTCTCTTCACTCAACATGACATGCCGCACAAAACGCAATTTCACTGTGGCAGCCTGCTGACCGGGTATCGACTTTTTAACTGTTGAAGCTTTGACCCCATCGCAACCGTGTTTCCAGGATGAAGCTGTTGTCTTTCTGGCAACTGCGCGCTAGATGACGTTCACAATAATCGTCTCAACGCCTGCGGCGCTGGCAACCATCACGTCGCCTTTCACAACTGCCGCTACGCCTTCAGGCGTACCAGTCATGATCAGATCGCCCGGTTGCAATTCCCAGGCGGCCGACAGATGCTCAATGATCTCGTCAATGCTCCAGATCAGCCTGTCGACGTCGCTCGACTGAGTCGTTTTTCCGTTCACCGTCAGGCTGATCGCACCGCTCTTGATCTCGCCGGTTTGCGCAATCGGCGTCACCGGGCCGACGGGCGCTGATTGATCTACGGCCTTGCCGATCTCCCACGGACGACCGGTCTTTTTCGATTCGCCCTGCAAGTCGCGACGCGTCATGTCCAGCCCGATGGCGTAGCCAAAAATGTGCTTCGCTGCGTCGGCGGCAGCGATGTTTTTGCCACCCGTACCAATTGCGACGACCAATTCGACCTCGTGATGATAATTTTGGGTGAGACTTGGGTATGCGATGTCGACACCTGCGCCCTTGGCACAAACGACGACTGCGTCCGACGGCTTCAGGAAAAAGAACGGCGCTTCACGTCCAGTGAAACCCATTTCCTTGGCATGCTCCACGTAGTTGCGGCCCACGCAGTAGACGCGGCGAACCGGAAAGCGCTGATCAGAGCCGGTGATGGGAAGCGAGGTAACGGGTGCGGGAGGAATGGCGTAGGTCATGATGGGTTCTCTCGAAACATAAAGGTCATCAGTCATTATCGCTCGCGACGCTTGGGGCAAATGACAGCCAACCACCCCTCTGTCGTCTGCGACGACATCTCCCCTACTTCGCAGGGGAGACTTCTCGGAACTGACTTCCGCTGCTT
>JBBRVM010000228.1:0-6273 GCA_038246865.1 Burkholderiales bacterium | reverse complement strand
GCACTGGCAACCTTCATCACGGCCCTGGCTAAAGGCGAGCTCACGATGAAGGGCATGGAGGAAAGCTTCCTCGGCACCGCATCCAACACCGGCATGATCTTCCTGATTTTTCTCGGCGCAGACTTGCTCAATTCTGCACTGGCGCTGTCGCAAATGCCCGCCCAGCTCGCGCAATGGGTCTCTGCCTCAGGTGCATCGCCGGTGTTCATTATCGTGCTGATTTTGCTGTTCTACGTCATTCTCGGCGGCGTGATGGACGAGATGAGCATGATCCTCTTGACCTTGCCCATCGTGTTTCCGATTGTGATGGGGCTCGATATTCACGGCATGGATACGCAGAGCAAAGCCATCTGGTTTGGCATGCTGATTTTGATGGTGGTGCAGATCGGTTTGATTGCTCCTCCGGTGGGGCTTAACGTGTACGTGATCAATGGCATGGCCAAAGATGTTCCTATGGCCGAGAGTTATCGCGGCATCATGCCGTTTCTGGTCACAGACTTTATTCGCACAGGGTTATTAGTGGTGTTTCCATCGCTTTCGCTGTGGCTTGTTAGATTTATGAATTGAGCCCGTAGACGGCAGGAGCGGCTCTGCCGCGACAGAGTGTTAATCGTTGAAGCCTTTCGCGGCAGAGCCGCTCCCACAGAGAACAATCATGCCAACCTTTTTAATCACCGACTTCGACGCTTCTCATTTCAAAATCGAAGAGAAGCTCTTCGCCGATGCGGGAATGGGTCTGGTCATCGCCCAAGCGAAGACAGAAGACGAGGTCATCCGCGCCGCGACGGAATGCAATGCGGATGGCCTGTTAGTCCAGTACGCGCCAGTCACGGATCGCGTGCTGATAGCACTGCCGCGCGTCGGCATCTGTTCGCGCATCGGCGCTGGCTATGACACGATTGATCCGCAGGCTTGTGAAAAGCATGGCGTGTGGCTCGCCAATTCGCCCGACTACGGCGTCGGCGAAGTCGCGACGCACGCCCTCGCGCTTGTGCTTGACATCGTACGTGGCACCACATTTCACACAATGGATATTCGCGCTGGCAAGTGGCATTACGAATCAAACGGAACGCGTCGTCGCGCTAGCGAAATGACACTTGGCATCGTCGGTCTCGGCCGCATCGGCAAGCGTATGGCGCATGTTTCACGCAACCTGTTCAAGCGCGTTGTTGCGTATGACCCGTATCTGATCGATGGCGACTTTCCTGCTTTTGTCGAGCGCGTGCGCGATCTGCGTGAGCTCTTCGCGCAGTCCGACATCGTGTCGCCGCATACGCCTTTGAACGAAGAGACGCGCGGCATGCTGGACGCGGGATGTTTCAACGCAATGAAGCGCGGAAGCTATGTGGTGAACACGTCGCGCGGCGCGGTCATCAACATCGATGACCTGCTCTCGGCGCTCGATGCAGGCCAGCTCGATTCGGCCGGACTCGACGTGTTGCCAACTGAACCGGCGCGTCCCGGCGAACGCCTCACCGAACATCCGCGCGTTGTGCTCACGCCACACTCAGCGTTCTATTCGGTGGAAAGCGAGATAGAGTTACGCACGAAGGCTGCACGCAATCTGATTACCTGGGCAAAGACCGGCCGACCGGATTATCCGGTTGTTTACGGTAAAAGAACGATTCAACTTTAACTCACAACACCTCCTGCACCTCGCCGCATGAAAGCTCTCGTCTGCCATCAATTCGGCCCCCTCGATGATCTGACCATCGAAGACTTGCCCATCCCCGTACCCGGTCCCGGCAAAGTCACGATCAACATCAAGGCAGCGTCGCTCAATTTTCCCGATGCGTTGACAGTGCAAGGGCTCTATCAGGTCAAGCCGCAAACGCCATTTGTTCCGGGTGCGGAATTCGCTGGCGTCATTCACGCCGTCGGTGAAGGTGTGACCCATGTGAAGGTGGGCGACCGTGTCATCAGCACCGGTCGCGGCGGCTTCGCTGAATATGCCGAAGCCGACGCGCGCATCCTGATGCCGATACCGCCCCCAATGAGTTTCGAGCAGGCGGCGGCATTTGTGTTGACGTACGCCACTTCGTATCACGCATTGAAGGATGTCGGCAATCTACAGCCGGGCGAAACGCTTTTGGTATTAGGTGCCGCGGGTGGCGTAGGCACCACGGCGATCCAGTTGGCGAAACTGATGGGGGCCAATGTAATCGCCGCCGCTTCGTCTGAAGAAAAGCTCGCGCTATGCAAATCACTCGGCGCCGACCATTGCGTGAACTATTCGAACGCCGACTGGCGCGATCAAGTCACCGCTATCGTGGGCAAGAAGGGCGTCGAAATGGTTTACGACGCGGTCGGTGGCCCGTACTCGGAGCCCGCGATTCGTTCGCTCGGCTGGCGTGGCCGTTTTCTTGTCGTTGGCTTCGCTGCGGGCGACATTCCGAAGATTCCACTCAACCTCGCGTTGCTAAAGGAGCGCCAGATCCTCGGCGTCTACTGGGGCGACAGCACAGTGGTGAATCCGAAGGGGCATCTCGCCAACATGCAACAACTTGCCGCATGGTTCGAGGGCGGCAAGCTCGCTCCCAGCATTACCGAAATCGTGACACTGGAAGGCACCAGGGACGCGCTGAAACGACTGTCGTCGCGTCAGGCCATGGGCAAAATTGTGGTGAAGCTCTAACGAGCAGCCAGAAACGTCTCTGTCAAGCGGGCTGAGCGCGACGACGGGCACGGACGCGCGAAGCACTTCGCGCCGCTTGCATCGCCACCACAACGATGGCCAGTGACATTACGAGGAAGCCCAGCACGAATCCGGTGGCGTCACCCGATATTTCAACTCCGTGCGCATAGCCGTGAAAGAGCGCGAACACCGCCGTGCCGATCACCAAGGGTGCCGGGTGAACTACGCCAGAGCGATACGAGTGCACGAGCATGATGCCAGCGACGAGCACCGAGGAGCCAATCACCCACTCGCTCCACGGCAATACGACACCTAAAAAGGCAATACCTGCTCCCGCCGCTAGCGACACAAGCAACGCTGCGATGCCAAGCCAGCGAGTGCGTACAGAGGTTGCAGCAAGCAGCGCACCAGCCGAGGCAAGCGCAACCAAATGATCCAGCCCCGTCACCGGATGCATCAGTCCCGCCATCGCGCTCGAGGCAACGTCGTGCCCTGGATGCGCAAACGCCGACTGCGCGATAAAAAGCGCTGAAATTGCAAAGATTCGTTTCATAAGGGTGCTCCTGTCTACGTTTGTTTGGGATTAGCCCAGCATGCCGTGGTGTTTGATAAAGGCGACGATCTCATCGACGCCTTTACCGACTTTGAGATTGGAAAAAACGAACGGCTTCGCACCGCGCATTTTTTTCGCGTCATGCGCCATCACTTCCAGCGACGCGCCAACGTAAGGCGCGAGATCAATTTTGTTGATCACCAGCAAATCGCTTTTCATGATGCCGGGCCCGCCTTTGCGCGGGATTTTTTCGCCCGCCGCAACGTCGATCACATAGATCGTGAGGTCAGACAATTCAGGCGAAAACGTCGCCGCCAGATTGTCGCCGCCACTCTCGACGAAGATCATGTCGAGACCGGGGAAGCGCTTGTTCAGGCGATCTACGGCTTCGAGATTGATCGAGGCGTCCTCGCGAATGGCGGTGTGCGGGCAGCCACCGGTTTCGACACCGATGATGCGATCCGCCGCCAGCGCCGAGTGATCCACCAGAAACTGTGCGTCTTCTTTGGTGTAGATGTCGTTGGTGACGGCGGCGATGTTGTGGGTGTCGCGGAAGCGTTGGCAGAGCTCCAGCGTGAGCGCGGTCTTGCCGGACCCGACGGGGCCGCCGATGCCTACGCGAAGTGGACCGTGTGAATTTTCAGGCTTCATGAGCGGAACAATCGTGAATATTGAGTTTCGTGTTTCATCTGTGCAATCGCGAGCCACGGCGAGGCGCTCGCCCAATCGGGCTCGCTTAAAGCCAACGCAGAATCAACTGCAGCGGTCACCGCATCGCCCAAGGCGAATAGCAATTTCTGCGCCGCAATCTGCCCCATCGGTAGCACTTTCGCCATCACCATCACCTGATTTTCGGTAAAGCCGAAGACATAGGCCAGCAAGCCGTCGCGTACGGATACGCCGCTGGCGACCGCTGCCAGCGCCGCGCCGACGGGCGCGCACACGCGATCAAGCGCTGCCAGCGTAGCGCGCTGCGAGACCGTTAATTCCGCCACTTCACGGCTCCATGCGGCGTATGAGAAACCCACTTGCAGGGTCTCCGCGCGCGGCTCGGCTGACTCTCGCGAGGCGATGAATTCCGCGTTGAGTCGGAGAACTTCTGGTGCGACCTCCCGCTGCCACGCGTCAAAAGCTGCGGCATAGACCGGCGCTTCAAAACGCGAAAAAACGAGCGACAAGTGATCTTCAATCCAGCGATGCGCCGTCGCCGAGTTCGTGACGTCGCCACTCTCAATCGCCCACTCCAGCCCTTGCGAATAGCTATACGCACCGACCGGCAAAGCGGGCGACGCGAGTTGCAACAGCCGAGGCAGACTGATCACCGGTCTTCGTTCCGTGGCGCCAGATGGTCATGAATCTTGCCGCCATGCCCCTGATCATCGTGCGAATGATGCACATGGCTGTGACCATACGCACCGCTCTCGGGCTGAAAGCCGCGCTGCACTTCGGTCACCGTGCCACCAAGGCCTTCCACCATCGCCTGCAAGACGTGATCGGGCAGCATCAACAGATATTCGCCTTCAACCTGCAAAGGCACGTGCCGATTACCGACGTGATACGCAATTCGTGCAAGCTGCGCAGCACCATTCGCCCGCACCTCGTGCAGCGATTCGTTGGCAGCGATCACCTCAACGATGCGGCCATCATGCAGGGCCAGCTTGTCACCGTGCGAAAGCATCGTGCCGATTTTGAGCTGAATACCGATTTCTTCCCCGTTCGCCATCGTCACGCGCAGGCGAGATTTTTCGCGTTGATCAAACGTGAGTTCGACGGATTCAATCGCCTGAATTTCGCAGGGGACCAAATGAGTAGCTAATTGCATAGTTCGCCTATTACCCTTCTGTCGGCTGCGCCGACATCGCCCCTACTGCGCAGGGGAGACTTGCTCTCGGCTGCCTCCCCTGCGCAGTAGGGGAGGTGCCCCGAAGGGGCGGAGGGGCTGCATGACCCATCATCAAAACAGGAAATATCGTTGCGCCATCGGCAACACTATGGCTGGCTCGCAGATGAGCAACTGGCCATCGGCGCGGACCTCGTAGGTCTCGGCGTCGATCTCCATGTGCGGCATGTAACCGTTAAGCACCATGTGCTGTTTTCGTACTTTGCGAATGCCTTTTACCGGAGCAACAATTTTCTGCAACCCATACTTTTTCGCGACGCCGAGTTTGTATGCGGCATTCGAAACAAACGTAATCGAGGATGATTTCAGCGCACCGCCGAACGCGCCAAACATGGGGCGGCCATGCACAGGCTGCGGTGTCGGAATCGACGCATTGGCGTCACCCATCAGCGCCCACGCGATCTGCCCGCCCTTCAAAATTAGCGATGGCTTCACACCAAAAAACGCAGGACGCCAGATGACAATATCGGCCCACATGCCCACTTCGAGCGAACCCACTTCGTGTGATACGCCGTTAGCAATCGCCGGATTGATGGTGTATTTCGCGATGTAGCGCAGGACACGAAAATTGTCGTTTCTTGACAGTCCTCTCACTCCAGCATCCTCACCCATAGCCCCTCTCCCGCTTGCGGGAGAGGGGGAAAGAAAACCACGTTGAACCTTCATCTTGTGCGCGGTCTGCCACGTGCGTGTGATGACCTCGCCGACGCGGCCCATCGCCTGAGAGTCCGACGACATCATCGAGATCGCACCGAGATCATGCAGAATGTCCTCGGCCGCAATCGTTTCGCGGCGAATGCGCGACTCCGCAAACGCAAGGTCTTCAGCAATCGCAGGATCAAGGTGATGGCACACCATGAGCATGTCGAGGTGCTCATCAATCGTGTTGACGGTGTAGGGCATCGTGGGGTTGGTTGACGCCGGAAGAAAGTTGTCGGTTCCAATGACTTTCAGAATGTCCGGTGCATGTCCGCCGCCCGCGCCTTCAGTGTGAAACGCACAGAGCCCGCGTCCTTTGGTAGCAGCAATCGTGTCCTCAACAAAGCCTGACTCGTTCAACGTGTCCGAGTGAATCGACACCTGCACATCGTACTTGTCGGCAACGTTCAAACAGTTGTTAATTGCGGCGGGCGTGGTGCCCCAGTCCTCGTGCACTTTTAGGCCAATCGCACCCGCTTCGATCTG
>JBBRVM010000227.1:0-6295 GCA_038246865.1 Burkholderiales bacterium | reverse complement strand
GCTCACCGTTCGCGTGCTCTGGGGCATGCTTACCGGTGAGGTTTCGCTTCGACAAATTTCCGGCCCGATCACGATGGCCGAGGGCGCTGGCGTGACGCTGAATCAGGGCGCGGTGGCGTTTACCCTGTTTCTGGCGATCGTCAGCGTGTCGATTGGCGTGCTCAACCTGTTGCCTGTGCCCATGCTTGACGGTGGACAGTTGCTATATCATCTCCTTGAAGCCCTCAAGGGAGCGCCCCTTTCAGAGCGAGCCGAAGCGTTGGGACAACGCATCGGCATCGGTTTTGTCACCGCCCTCACCGCGCTCGCGCTCTACAACGACTTTTTGCGAATCATCTCGTGACCCGACCTATTTCCCGATTTCCCTTTTCGCCGCGCCGTGTTGCTTTCGGCCTTATTTCTGCTGGTCTGCTGGGCTACTCGGCCCTCGTGCACGCCATCGACCCGTTTACGGTTCGTGACATTCGTGTCGAAGGACTGCAGCGCACCGATGCTGGCACCGTGTTCAACTACCTTGGCGTCAAGGTGGGCGACCGCTTCGACGACGCAGCGGCCTCTGCTGCCATCAAAGCGCTTTTTGCTACCGGCTTCTTCCGTGACGTACGCATTGAAGCGCAGGAAAATGTGCTGATCGTCTCTGTTGTTGAGCGTCCTACGGTCGCGTCGATTGAGATCAGCGGTGCCAAAGAATTCGACAAGGACACGCTGAAAAAGGCGTTGCGCGACTCCGGCCTGTCCGAAGGCCGAATCTTTGATCGTGCCATTCTCGACAAGGCTGAGCAAGAGATTAAAAAGCAGTACTTGTCGCGTGGTCGCTACGACGTTGAAGTCACAACGACGCTGACGCCATTGGAGCGTAACCGTACCGGCGTTGCCATCGAAGTGAAAGAGGGCGAAATCGCGAAGATTGAGGTCATCAACATTGTTGGTGCCAGCGCTATCAGCGAGAAGACATTGCTCTCTGAAGTACAGCTCTCCACCGGAGGCTGGCTGTCCTGGTACACCAAAGACAACCAGTACTCGAAGCAAAAACTGCAAGCCGATCTTGAGACGATTCGCAGCTATTACACGAACCGCGGTTACCTTGAATTCAACGTTGAGTCGACGCAGGTTTCGCTGTCGCCCGATAAAGAAAAGGTCTTCGTCACGGTCAATATCAGCGAAGGCGCTCAGTTCAATGTGTCGAACATCGGACTTTCGGGTGATTTGCTCGTCCCGGAAGCTGAGCTGCGCGCGTTGATTCGCGTGAAACCGGGTGAAGTGTTCTCGCGCACCCGGCTGGCCGATAGCGCCAAGGCAATCAGTGATCGTCTTGGGCGTGAGGGCTACGCCTTCGCCAGCGTGAATGCAGTGCCGGAGATTGATCGCGAAAAGCGCGTCGTCGCATTCAATTTCGTAGTCGATCCGGGCCGGCGTGTATACGTGCGTCGCATCAACGTGTCGGGCAACGCCCAGTCCCGAGACGAAGTGATTCGCCGCGAGTTGCGCCAACTCGAAGCGTCATGGTACGACCAAAGCAAGGTTCAACGCTCCAAAGTCCGGCTGGATCGTCTGGGTTATTTCTCGGAAGTCACGCTCGATAACGCCGCCGTAGCCGGCAGCAGCGATCAGATCGATATTGATGTGACCGTAGTAGAGAAGAACACCGGTAGCCTGAATGCCGGTGCGGGCTACTCAAGCTCGGACAAGCTGGTGTTGACGGCGTCCATCTCGCAGAATAACGTACTCGGTACTGGCAATTCGTTAGCGCTTCAAGTCAATACGAGTCGCACCGCAAAAACAGCCGTTGTCTCGTACACCAATCCATACTTCACGCCCGACGGCGTCAGCCGCGGTATTGATATTTATCGCCGCACCTACGATCCGACCACGACGGGTGTAGGTAGCTATCAGCTCTCGACACTCGGTGCGGGTGTTCGCTTCGGTATCCCGATCAGCGAAACAGACAGCATTAGCGCGGGTGTTTCGGCAGAAAATTCGAGCCTTCAACTCTATCCCGGTATCAGCCCGCAGCGTTTCTACGATTACGCGAGTGAATTTGGCTACAACACCAACACGTACAAGGCGACGTCGGGCTGGGCACGCGACTCTCGCGACAGTCTGATTTATCCAACGCGCGGGTGGTTACAGAGCGTGAGCGTTGAGGCAACACTTCCCGTAACGAACGTGAAGTATTTCAAAATCAACTATCAGGGACAAGCTTTCATCCCGATCATTGCTGATTTTGTGTACGGCCTGAACGTTGAACTCGGTTTCGCCAATGGTTACGGCGGGCGCTCGTTACCGTTCTTCCAGAACTATTACGGTGGTGGCGTAGGCTCGGTTCGCGGTTACGAAACGAATTCGCTCGGCCCTCGTGAAGCGGTCATTTCGGCGATTACGACGAATCCGGACGGCACGACGTCGTCAACCACGTCCTATTCGGGCAATGCCACCGGCGGTCGTCGCAAGTTCACGATCAACAACGAGATATTGTTCCCGTTCCCCGGTACCAAAAATGATAAATCGGTACGCGGCAGTTTATTCTTCGACGCCGGTCAGATATATGACAAAGGCGAGTTGCTGCAGAAGGATAACGAGCGTATCCACTTTTCCACTGGCCTCGCGATCGCCTGGCAATCGCCCATTGGCGCATTAAAATTCAGTTATGCCATCCCGATTGGATCGAAACCGGGCGACAAACTGCAACGATTCCAGTTTCAGGTCGGAACGTTGTTCTAGCCTAACCTTGACCGGAACCCCGCTTTGAGAATTCCATGTTGATTTCTGCCCTTAAGAACTGTGCTGTCGCTGCCCTTGCTGCGCTGACCTTGTGTACCGCCGCGCTTGCGCAAGCGACCGCTGCTACGCCAAGAGCAGCCGAACTCAAAATCGGCCTCGTCAACACAGAAAAGCTGCTTCGTGAATCTGCGCCCGCTCAACGTGCCTTCAAAAAACTGGAGCGTGAGTTTGCAACACGTCAGGCCGAGGTGGAGCGCGTTGCCAGAAAATTTCGCGATTCTTCGACGGCCTTTGAAAAAGAGCAGCTAACGCTCTCGGACGCTGATCGTCGCACCCGGCAGCGCGACCTCGAAGTCCTCAATCGTGATTTGCAACGCGCACAGCGCGAGCTTCGTGAAGACGAAAATCTTCGTCGCAATGAAGAGCTCGCTGGCTTGCAGGAGCGTTTACAAAAGGCGATTCAACAAATCGCTGAGGCCGAAAAGTTCGATCTCATTCTGCAGGAAGCCGTTTACGTGAGCTCACGTATCGACATTACAGATCGCGTTTTGAAAGCCCTCGCTGACAAGTAGTCAATCATGGGCCGAATCGTCGCGCACCCGCTAACCGTTGGCGCACTGGCGAACGCGCTGAACGCCGAACTGCTCGGCGATCCCGATACTCTGATCAGAAGCGTTTCCAGTCTTGACGCTGCGAGCGACGGCGATCTCACTTTTTTCTCCGACCGCAAGCATCGGGCTGCGGCAGAACAAGTCGCGGCCTGCATTCTGATCGTCCGCGATGTAGATCGCGATATTTCGAATGGAATTCGCCTGATTCACCCAGCGCCGTATCTGGCTTTTGCCCAGGCTCTGGATCTGTTGTTTCCGCTCGACCGTGTGATCGCTGGTGTGGCAGCGCAAGCCGCAGTTGATGCGACGGCACACATCGCAGGGGCACAGATTGATGCCTTTGCATTCGTGGGTGCGCGAACCCGCATCGGCGCGGGTAGCCGCATTCATGCTCACGCAACCCTTCACAACGACGTTGAACTCGGCGATAACTGCAACGTGCATTCGAGTGCTGTCATCTACCCGGGCGTTCGCCTGGGCCACCGTTGCATCGTTCATTCCGGCGCGGTGATCGGAGCCGACGGTTTTGGCTTTCAGCCGGTTAAAAACGGCTGGAGAAAAGTCGCGCAGGTGGGAGGTGTCGTCATTGGCGATGACGTTGAAATTGGTGCCAATACGACGATTGATCGCGGTGCGATTGATGACACCGTCATTGGCGACGGCGTCAAAATCGACAATCAGGTTCAAATCGCTCACAACTGTCACATCGGCGATCACACCGCAATCGCAGGCTGCGTGGGCATCGCCGGAAGCGCGCGTATCGGCAAGCGCTGCATGCTCGGCGGCGCGGTGATGGTAGTGGGTCATCTGAGCATCTGCGATGACGTGGTGGTGTCAGGTGGCTCGCTGGTGTCGAGATCGATTGATAAACCAGGTCAATACACCGGCATTTTCCCGATCACGCCGCACCGTGACTGGATGCAGATCGCGGCGAAGTTGCGACGCTCGATCAGATAGATTAACGAGACAAAATTGCGGGCGCGGATTTTTTGCGACAATTCAGGCTATGCCCGATAACCTGCCCGCTCCGCCGTTTGTTCTCGATATCGAAAAAATTGCTGCACTTTTGCCGCATCGATATCCTTTTTTGCTGATTGATCGCGTGCTCGAACTCGATCTCGGCGTGCGCGTCAAGGCGCTGAAGAATGTGACTGCCAATGAGCCGTTTTTTACCGGGCATTTTCCCGGCAAAAAAGTCATGCCCGGCGTCCTGATGATCGAATCACTGGCGCAGGCGGCCGCCGTTTTGGCGTACGCCTCACAACCGAAAGATCCGGCGGGCCGCGAGCAAATCGTTTATCTGGCTGGCATTGATGAGGCCCGTTTCAAAAAAATGGTCGTCCCCGGCGATCAATTGATTCTTGAGGTGACCGTCGAGAAGATCAAGCGAAACATCGGCAAGTTCAAATGCCGCGCCACCGTTGAGGGTCACCTGGCCGTGGAGGCAACGCTGATCGCCGCGCTTCAGGCTGGCTAGACGCGCGCGATGGCTCAAATTCACCCACTCTCTATCGTTCATCCGTCTGCGCAACTGGCAGATGACGTTGAAATTGGCCCGTTTTGCACTGTTGGCGCGGGCGTTGTTCTCGGCGCGAAATGCCAGCTCATTTCGCATGTCGTGATCGATGGCGATACGCGGGTTGGCTCGGGCAACATTTTTTATCCGTTCTGTTCGATTGGCCTCGCGTCACAGGATAAAAAATACGCAAACGAATCAACGCGCGTCGAAATCGGAGATGACAATGTCTTTCGCGAGAGCTGCACGGTGCATCGCGGAACGGCCCAAGACAAAGGCGTCACACTCATCGGATCGCGCGGATTGTTCATGGCTTACGCCCACGTTGCCCACGATTGCGTGTTGGGCGACGACGTGATTCTGGCGAATGCCGCAACCCTTGGCGGGCACGTGCGCGTGGGCGATTGGGCCATCATCGGTGGGCTCGCGGGCGTGCATCAGTTCTGCCGCATCGGCGCGCATGCGATGGTTGGCGGCGCGTCCTGTGTGTTGCAGGACGTTGCGCCGTATGTGCTTGGGCAGGGCAATCCGTTTTCGCTCAGCACCGTGAATGCCGAGGGATTGAAACGACGAGGCTTTACGCCGGAAATGATCGCCGCCGTTCGCAACGCCTACAAAACGGTGTTCCGCAACAATTTGACGCTGAAAGACGCGATTGCCACGCTGCTTGCGGAGCAGGAAACGCATAGTGCAGAGGTACAGTCCGTCATCACGCCATTGCTGGATTTTCTGCAATCACCGGGACGAGGGCTTGCGCGGTAGCAGATGGTTGATATTGTGATCGTCGCTGGAGAAACCTCCGGCGACCAACTGGCCGCCAACCTGGTGCAACGTGTTCGCGCCTTGCGCCCCGAGATCAATTTTCACGGCATTGCCGGCCCCAAGATGCGGGCCGCCGGGGTGTCGGCATGGATTGATTCGGAGACGCTTGCTGTGCGCGGATACGCTGAGGTGATCTCCGCGTTGCCGAGAATTCTGCGCGCCAAGCGCGAACTGATCGCCAGAACGCAAGCGATGAAACCAGCGCTGTTTATCGGCGTTGATGCGCCTGATTTCAATCTTCGCGTCGAGCGTGAACTGAAGTCGCAAGGCGTGCGGACGATGCACTATGTCTGCCCGTCATTCTGGGCGTGGCGCCCCGAGCGCGCGGCGAAATTTAAGGACTCGGCGGATCATGTGCTCTGTCTGTTTCCGTTCGAGCCGAAGCTGCTCGCCGAACACGCGGTTGCCGCGACGTTCGTTGGGCACCCGCTCGCAAGCGCGCCGCTGCGAACGGCGGATCGTGCACGGCTGCGTCGCAAGCTTGAACATGGCGGTGAAGCCCCCAATGCGCCGCTGATCGCGGTGTTGCCCGGCTCGCGTGTCAGCGAAATCGAATTGCATAGCGATCTGTTTATCGACGTCATGTCGCGGCTGGCAGAGCGCTTTCCAAAGTGCCATTTTGTCG